>CALVKV010000006.1 GCA_944333305.1 uncultured Bacilli bacterium | reverse complement strand
AAAGAATATGATAATGATAAACAATATTTAATTGATACAATCAAGTATTCACAAGATGTATATGAAGATGTATGTAACGGGTTATTAGATTTTGAAATTAAAGAGGACTAAGCCATAAGAGGCTTTAAAAAAAATATAAAAAGGTTAAACTCTCGTGTGTCAGGGTTTTAACACCTAGTTTAAATAAAAGTTTTAAATTCCAAAGTGATTTTCCTTATAATAATTCACAAATTTATTTATTACAGTCTATAATAAATGATATTTCAAATGATGATGAAAGAACTTTTGAAAAAAATGATAAAAGCTATATTTTTACTAGTAGTGTTAATTATCCTAATAATAGGAATTTGACTAAACAAAGAGTTACGTTTGATGAAGGTTTAAATTTAACTGAGGCAATTGTTTTAGATAGTGATGAAGTTCCTAGTATGACTTTGAAAGTTAATGATATTGATTTTAGTCCAAGTTTTAAAGATAATTATTTTGACTTGGAAGAGATAATGAGTACGGTTAACTTGGAAGAAGAAGCGATAGAGACTAGTGCGATAGATGATGTTATTTATCCTATGGTGTTACCTGAAGGAACAAAACTTGAAAGTGAAGAGAAAGTAGATATGACTGATGGGGAGCGAGTTATTCTTACATTTTCTGGTGATAAACCATTCTTACTTGTAGAAGAGACAGTTAAAACAATGGATGAATTTACAGTTATCCCAACAATGGGTGAACCTGTTATGTTTATGGATAGTTTAGGAGTACTTTCAGATAATTCTGTTAATTTTACATCAGGTGGCATTAATTATTATTTAGTAAGTGATGTTATGAGTCAAGATGAACTAATTGAAATTGCTAATTCTATAAATGTTTTGCCAACAATGAAATAAGCACGAAAGTGTTTATTTTTTCTTTCGTTTGTGTTATCATAAAACATGAAGCGAAAGGTTTGTGAAGTCTTATGAAAAGAGATTATTTAAATAGTAAAAAGGGAATGCCTAGCGAGATTAAGAAAACTATTATAATTATAGTAGTTGCAGTAGTCTTGTTAGTAGGAATGTATTTTTTAACTACTTTAATATTAGAGTCTGATAATAATGATGATGAAAGAATTACAGAAAATACTATTCAATATGATGAAATATTAGCAGGTGAGTCTTTTAATCAAAGTGAAGATGATTATTATGTTATTTATTATGATTCTACTAATGAATATTCTACTATTAGTTCATTAATAAGTTCTTATCAGTTAAATAATACAGATACTAAATTATATAGTGTTGATCTTGCAAATGGTATGAATAAGAGATATGTAACTGATGGCGATATTGTTACTGATTCTGCTGATAGTTTAAGAGTGAAAGATAATACACTTATTAGATTTAATAATGGTGAAGTTAGTGAAGTTATTACGGATTTAACAGAAATTACAAATATTTTAAATAGTTAGTGTAAAGGTAGACTTATTTAGTCTATTTTTATTTATCTTTTGAATATCTTTTCTTTAGATATTCTTTTTTTTATGATAGAATAAAATAGTAGTGGGGTGATGCTAATGTTTAATAAGAAAAAGGATATTGATGAAGATAAAAAAAATGAAGAAGAAAAAGTGGTTGATGAAGAAATAGATGATAGTAATGTTAGAGAAATAATTGTTGAAAGAAGAAGTGGCTTTAATTTTTCTGAAGTTATTATTATTATGATAATTGCTATTATGTTTGGTTTTCTTTTAGGAAATATTGTTAATTTTGTTGTATTTAATGATAATTCTTCTTCTGATGAGTTAGATGAGTTAGTTACTACTTATAATAATATTATTGATAATTATTATGAAGATGTTGATAAAGAAGAGCTTATTGATGCTGGAATACAAGGAATGATTAATTATTTAGATGATCCTTATGCAACATATTTTAGTGGAGATGCTAGTGATGACTTTAATGAAGAATTAGATGGTACTTATGAAGGCATTGGTATAGAAGTAATGTTAAGTAATGGTGTTATTAGTGTAGGCAATGTTTTTGATGGTAGTCCTGCTGAAAACTCAGGTGTAAAGGTTGGCGATATTGTTACTAAAGTAAATGATACTGATATTACTGGAAAGAGTTTATCTGAGGTAGTTTCTATGATATCAGGTGAAGATAGTGGTAATACATCTAAATTAACTGTTAATCGTGATGGAGTTGAACTTAGTTTTGAACTTAGTAAAACTACTATAGAGACTCCTGTTGTAGAAAGTGAAATATATGAAAATAATGGTAAGAATATAGGCTGTATCAAAATAGATATATTTAATAGTAACTCTTATAAACAGTTTAATAGTGCTTTAAAGAAGTTAGAGAAAAATAATATAGATGGATTAGTTATTGATGTTAGAGATAATCCTGGTGGTTACTTATCTGAAGTTAAGAATATTTTATGTTTGTTTTTGAATAAAAAACAAGTTTTATATCAATTACAGACTAAGAATGAAACAGAAAAGATTTATGGTACTAAGAAATCTATAGATAGAGATTATCCTGTTAGTGTAATTATTAATGATGAGAGTGCAAGTGCATCTGAAATACTTGCCAGTGCTTTTAAAGAAAGTTATGGGTCTCATGTAGTTGGAATTAATTCTTATGGAAAGGGAACAGTTCAGTCTGCCAGTGATTTAAATAGTGGGGATACTATTAAATATACAGTACAGAAATGGTTAACTCCAGATGGTAATTGGATTAATGATGTGGGTGTTGTTCCTACTGATAGAGTTGAAACGGTATTGCAAGAAGGGGAAACCTTAACTTATGAAAATGATACTATGTTACAGACTGCTATTGGTGTTGTAAGTGAATAAGGACTTAATGTTCTTTTTCTTTTTTATATTTATTAGCACTCTTACTTGACAAGTGCTAATAACGGTTGTATAATATGTATGAATAAGAAAGGAGATGTTTTATTATGTATCAAAATCCAAATGGAGAAAATGAGAATGTATTAGAAAAATATGGTCGTAATATAAATGAAGCGGTTAGAGCAGGTAAAATTGACCCTGTTATCGGACGTGATGAAGAGATTCGTAGTATTACTCGTGTTTTATCTCGTCGTACTAAGAATAACCCTGTTTTAATTGGTGAACCTGGTGTTGGTAAAACTGCTATAGTTGAAGGACTTGCTCTTCGTATAGAACGTGGTGACGTTCCTGCTAGCTTAAAAAATAAAACTATTTGGGAACTTGATATGGCTAGTCTTGTTGCAGGTGCTAAATACCGTGGTGAGTTTGAAGAGAGGCTTAAGAAAGTATTAAATGAAATTAAAAAATCCGAAGGCTCTATTATTATGTTTATTGATGAGATTCATATGATTGTAGGTACTGGTAATACTGAAGGCGCTATGGATACATCTAATATCTTGAAACCTATGCTTGCTCGTGGAGAGATTCATGTTATTGGTGCGACTACTTTAAATGAATATCGTAAGTATATAGAGAAAGATGGGGCTTTAGAGAGACGGTTTCAAAAGATTATTGTTAAGGAGCCTAGTGTAGAAGATACTATTACAATATTACGTGGTCTTAAAGAAAAATTTGAAATACATCATGGAGTTACTATTCATGATAAAGCTTTAGTCAGTGCAGCTGTGCTTTCTAACCGTTATATTACTGATAGATATTTACCAGATAAAGCGATAGATTTAGTAGATGAAGCTTGTGCAACTATTCGTGTCCAAATGGATTCTGTTCCTAATGCTTTAGACTCTTTAACTCGTAAGATTATGAGACTTGAAATTGAAAGACAAGCGATTAAGAAAGAGAAGGACCAATTATCTATGAAGAGAAAAGATGAGATAGATAAAGAGTTAGGTGAATTAAAAGCAAAAGAGAAGGAATATAAAGAGGCTTGGGAAGAAGAGAAAGGTTTTAATGATAAGATTAATGCTAAGAAGAAAGAAATTGAGAAGGCTCGTTTTGAGTTAGAACAAGCTGAAAATAAATATGACTTAGAGAAGGCTGCCAAATTACAACATGGTACTATTCCTAAACTAGAAAAAGAACTTGAAGAATTAAAGAGTCATGACAATATGCAACTATTAAGTGATAATGTTACAGAAGAAGATATTGCTAGTGTTATTTCTAAGATGACTAATATTCCTTTAAGTAAGTTAGTTAGTAGTGAGAAAGAGAAACTTCTTAATCTTGAAAATAGTATGAAGAATCGTGTTATGGGTCAAGATGAAGCTTTACATCTAGTAAGTGAAGCGATAATTAAGTCTCGTAGTGGAATAAAAGATCCTAATAGACCTATTGGTTCATTTATATTCTTAGGACCTACTGGTGTTGGTAAAACTGAAGTAGCAAGAACGCTTGCTTATGAACTATTTGATGATGAAAGACATATGGTAAGAATTGATATGAGTGAATATATGGAGAAGTTTAGTGTGTCTCGTTTAATTGGTTCTCCTCCGGGATATGTTGGTTATGAAGAAGGTGGACAACTTACTGAAGCGGTTAGACGTAATCCGTATAGTATAGTACTATTTGATGAAATAGAGAAAGCTCATCCTGAGGTTTTAAATCTTTTGCTACAAATACTAGATGATGGTAGAATAACTGACTCTAATGGTAGAACTGTTGACTTTAAAAATACAATTATTATAATGACATCTAACTTAGGTAGTGAATACATATTAGATGGTGATACTAGTAAAGTAATGGATGAAGTAAGAAGTCATTTTAGACCTGAATTTATTAACCGTGTAGATGAGATTATTGTCTTTAAACCTCTTACTAAAGATGCTATTTATCAAATACTTGATAAGATTATATCTGATATAGAAAAACGTCTTTCTATGAATGATATTCATATCAAATTAACAGATAAAGCTAAAGACTATTTAGTAGAAGCTGGTTATGACGTTAATTATGGGGCTAGACCTTTAAAACGTGAAGTTAGTAAGACTATTGAGAGTCTACTTGCCCACGAGCTTGTTAAAGGTACTATTAAGTATGGAGAGACTGTTACTTTTGATGTTAAAGATAATGAATTAATAATTAAAAAATAGGTGCTTAGGCATCTATTTTTTCTGTTATTACTACTAACTGTTTACCTTTATCTTTTTTACTACAAGTAGTTAGTATTAATCTTTTAGTATTAGTTTTATTTATTTCTATAGTTCCATCTTTAACTTGTTCTTCTATGTTAGTTACTTTGTATTCTAAATCTTTTCCTTTAAAGTTTAACTTAATAATATCATTTAATTCTAATTTATCTAAATCATCGAAGAAAGCAATGTATCCAGGACCTGAATGGGCTGCTAAGACTATTAGATTTATATCATCATTTAAAACGGTAACATTTTCATCAACGTTGTTATGAGTGTTATCAATATCATAAATATCTTTTGATAAGTTTATTTTATTTATAGTTAAAGTGCCAATTATTTTATCATTTTCTTTAGTACTTATATAACTAGTATTAGTATTTCTTTCTATGTTTGTAGTGCTAATACTTTTAATATCTTTTTCATTGTTATATATTAATAGACAACTACCTAAATACATTGTTAGTATTAAAATACTAACTAAACTTTTTCTTAACAATTAAATATGTAGGTAATATTAGACTTAATATGTTGTAGTTGCCATTATCAGTACTTGTATTTGGAACTTCTATTGATATAGTTTCATTAGGCTTTTCTTCTTTTATTTTATAGTCATTAATAGTATAATAATAATTTTTATTTATATTATCAATAAAAATATCAAATGGTTCTATTTTGGTATAGCCTTCAGTAGTGTTAGACTGTACTATTTTATAATGGCCATAAGGAAGAGTGATTTTAGCAGTACCGTTTATATCTGTAGTTATACTTTCAACTAAGTTGTTATTTTTATCATATATTTCAAAAGTAATGTTTGGTTCTGTTAACATTAGCTTTCCATCTCCATAATATTTTTTAATAGTTATTTCTTTTTTTAATACTTCATTTTCTATTACTAGTTCTATATCGGTATTATCAGTTGTAAAATTAATTTCATATACTTTTTCATTAGGTAAGTAGCCAGTTCCATTTTTTGTTTCTTTTAGATAATAAGTTCCATATGTTAAATCATAGTTGTTGCTTGAGATACTAATTTCCATATTATTATCTAAAGTTAAATCAGTAATCTTTTCCATATTTTCGTTATATAGAGTAAAGATAGTATCCTTTAATGAAGCTTCACCAAGACTAGAAGAATTTCCTGTATCTTTATCAATTTTTTTAATTTTTAAGTTTAATTCATTGAAACAATATTTAATTTTTGCAGTTCTATTATTAGGATTTCCTATAGTTGCTAAGTGCTGACTATTAGGATTGTAATAAAATAAAATTGGGTTGCTATGATTATAATATCTTGTAAAAGTAGTTTCGTGACATCCTTTTTCTGTTTCATTAATAGTAACAGTGTTGTTATTTATTACAATGTTATTATTTCCTGAATTATATAATCCTATAATATTATTTGTATCTTTTACAGTTAAAGTTTTACCTGCAATACCATATATTGTTTGATTATTAAAACTTGGCATAGTATAACTATTGTTTATTAGATTGTTAATTTTTTTCATTTCAGAATCATAAATATTTATTTTGTTGCCATTTAGTGTGTCAGTGAAATAAAATTCACTATTTGGTTCTACAGTTTGCCATATCATTAATTGGGTAATTGCATACCATTTTAAATCATCTGTGTGTCCGGGATAGCCATAACCAAAACCAATAATATCAATAAGCTTATTAAGTGTTTCTTCATCTATTTCTTCTAAGGATGTTACTGTTTCATAATTATTATTACTTGGGTTAAATGATTTAAATGGTTGTAGACAGTAAGCAAGTTTATCATCACTGGTTCTTCTATAAGTTCTTGCTTTTTGATAATATTTGGTATTAGTATTTTTGTCATATCTAACCATATAAATGTTATCAATATATTCTCCTTCATAGAAAGAATCAGTACTAGCATTTACATTAAGGTCAGAACCTAGTAAATAAATAAAACTTAATGTTAAGAATAATAAAATTTTTTTCATAAAACGCCTCCTTTTTCTTAACGATGGTTACTATATCATTGTCTATAAACTCTTGCAAATTGGCAATTTTGTAAATTGATATTCGTTTTGATAAGCAATTTTGTAAATTGATAGGGACAATTGACAATATTCGAACTTAAAATTTTGGGAATTTTTAAAAATACATAAAATTTTCTTTACTTTTGCATATAATAGTGATATATAATATATGAACATGTATTCATATGAGGTGAAAAAATGAATGATAAATTAGTTTTAAAGCTTACAAACTTTTATAAAGTTTTTGTTGATGCTAATAGACTTAGAATTTTGTTTCTACTTAGTGAAGGAAAATATAAAGTTAGTGATATAACAGCGCATTTGAGTATTAGTCAGTCTGCTGTTTCTCATCAACTCCAACTATTAAGACAGTTAGATTTAGTAAGAGTAGAACGTTTGGGAAAAGAAATATATTATACTTTATCTGACCATCATATTAATATAATTTTAGATTATGGACTTATGCATATAAAGGAGAAAGATGATGAATAAGATTTTACAAATATTTTTGGGGATTGTTACTTTTATAGTGGCTTTATTATTTCAAAGTCTATCATTTTTTTTAATTAGTTATTTTATATTGGGTTATGATATTTTTACTAAAGCTTTTATAAATATTAAAAATAAAGAATTTTTTGATGAGAATACTTTGATGATTATTGCTACTGTAGGGGCTTTTATAATAGGTGAGTATTCTGAAGCAGTATTAGTTATTATGCTTTATCAAATTGGTGAGAGTTTATCTGATTATGCTATAGATAACTCCAAAGAAAAAATCTCTGCTTTGATGGATTTAAGAAGTTCTTTTGCAAGAATTGTTGTAAATGATAAAGAAAAGAAATTACCTCCTAGTAAAGTTAAAGTTGGGGATTTCATTTTAGTAAAACCAGGTGAAATTGTCCCTTTAGATGGAGTTTGTTTAGATAATGATGTTAGTCTTGACACTAAGAGTCTAACTGGTGAGGCTAGACCTTTGGTTGTTAATATTAATGATGAAGTTCTTAGTGGGAGTATTGTTATTTCTAAACCATTAAAAATTAAAGTTACTAAAGTATCAGATGATTCTACAGTTAACAAAATAGTTAAATTTATGAAAGATGCAGAAGCTAATAAAACGAAAACAGAGAGTTTTATTACTAGATTTTCTAAATATTATACTCCAATAGTATGTTTTCTTGCTTTAGTTATTTTTTTAGTACCAACTTTACTTGGTTATGATTATCAGTTTTTCTTATATAAAGCTTTGATATTTTTAGTTATTTCTTGTCCTTGTGCTTTAGTTATTTCTGTTCCTCTTAGTTTTTTTTCAGGAATTGGCAGATGTAGCAAAGAAGGGATTTTAGTTAAAAATACAGTAGTGTTAGAAAAAATGAGTAAAATAGATAAAATTTATTATGATAAAACTGGGACTTTGACTACAGGTGAGTTTAAAGTTAATTGTATTGTGCCTAATGAAGGTGTTAGTGAAGCGTACTTGAAAGAATTAGTAACAGCAGCAGAAATTTATTCTAATCATCCTTTAAGTAAAGTATTAACTTTTGATGCTAAGATTAAAAAGAATGATGTTACTAATTTAGAAGAAGTTGCAGGTAAAGGGATAAACTGTATATATAAAAAGAAAGAATTGTTAGTTGGTAGAGGTTTTAAAGAAGGCAAGAATATTTCTCATTTAGGTACAGTTGTATTTGTTTATTATGATGGTAAAGAAATGGGATATATTGTTATTAGTGATGAAATAAAAGTTAGTAGTAAAACGGCTTTAGATGAACTTAATGATTTAGGAATAAAGCAGATTATGCTAACTGGTGATAGAGAAAAATATGCTAAGAAAATTGCTAAAGAACTAAATATTAATTATAAGGCATCTCTTCTTCCTGTCGATAAAGCAGAAATAGTTAAAAAGTCTTTGGATAAAAATAAAGTTGTTGCTTTTGTAGGTGATGGTATTAACGATGCTCCAGCGCTAGTTACTAGTGATATAGGTATTTCAATGGGGTCAATTGGTAGCGATGTAGCGATGGAAGCTAGTGATGTAATACTTATGCATGATGATTTAAGGGCTATTCCTAAATTTATTAAAATAAGTAAATATACTAATGCTAAGATTAGACAGAATATTATTATGGCTTTATTTTTTAAAGTGTTAATATTAGTGTTAGGCCTTTTTACATCTATTCCAATATATTTAGCAATTTTTGCAGATGTTGGTGTTATGCTTATAACAATATTGAATAGCTTATTAGTTTTTAAGAAGAAATTTAATTAGAGTATTTAAATTTCTTCTTTTTTTCTATATAATCATTATAGGTGATAATATGGGAAGTTTGATTGTTATTGAAGGTGTAAGTGATGGAGTTGGAAAAACTACACAAATAAAAGAGTTATATAATAATTTAGTAAATGATGGTAAGAAAGTAATATATCATCATTTTCCTAGTTATGGTGAAATAGGTGCTAGTTTGGTAGAGGCTTATTTAAAAGGTGATTTGGGTAACCGAGAAGAAATAGGTCCTTATGCAATTAGTAGCTTTTATGCTATGGATAGGTTTTATGTTTATAATCAAAAACTTAAGCAAGCTTTAAATGATGACAAAATTGTTTTACTTGATCGTTATACTACATCTAATTTAATTTATCAGGGATCTTTTTTTAAGGAAAAGGAAAGAGATGACTTTTTAAATTATATTGCTGATTATGAATATAATAAACTTGGTCTTAAGAGACCTGATTTGGTTATCTTTTTAAAACTTGATAAAGATGCTAGTGATAAGTTAAGAGAAAATAGAGATTATGATGGTATAGATGGCGATATAAATGAGAAAGATCAAGCGTTTTTAGATAAAGTTTATGACAATAGTCTTTATGTTACTAGTAAATATGATTTTAAAATAGTTGAGTGTAGTAAAGATGGTAAGTTACGTAGTATTGAAGATATAAGTAGAGAGATTTATGATATTGTTAGAAAAGAACTTGCGTTATAGAATTTTTCCCTTTATAATACAGAGAAAAAAGGAGATGCGATATGAAAAGTATAAAGAAAATAATTGAAGATTTAAAAAAGGAGCGAATTATATATAAATTAGATGGTGATGATAGAGAATATTCTGTTAATTTATTAAACTATATTTTTAATATCCGAAAAATATATTCTAAGAGTAGCAAATTAAGAGATAATGTTTCTTATATTTGGTTTAAAGACTTTCACTTATTTGGTTCTTTAGATGTTAATAATTGTTCTAAGGTAATAGTGTCTAGTAGTGATGATAATATTGAAAGTTTTAATATATATGGTAATGATGGTGTTGATATAGTACTTAATCTTTGTGATAAGGTTGGAAAAGAAATTGCTCATGTTGTTATTGAAGACTCTCAGTATCTTCTTTATGGTCATGATTTTTGTGATTTGGAAGTAAGAGATGCTAAAAAGGTAGAAATATCTGGCGATAAATGTAATTTAAGAGATGTTGTTATTAGTAGTGATTCCTTAGAGGTGTGTAGTAAAAATGTTAATATAAGAAGACTGAACTATATGGGGGATAAAGTTAATTTTAATGATTCTAATGGTAATATAAAAATAGTATCACTTAATGGTGTTTCTTTATTTAAAATAAAAAATTGTAGTTTTGAAAGCAAAGATGCTAGTTTTGATATTGCTCTAACTCCTGTTATTAAAGATTCTGCTTGGATGTTTGATTATCCTTTAAGATATAATAAAGGTACTATAGGAAATGAAGATAATGGTTTTATTATGGATGATGATACATTTAATAAAGATAAATGTATAGATTTAGGAAGGGCCCATCTTAGCTTTGTTTTATCTAAAATAAAAGATAAAATAGAAGATAAAATAGATGATAAATTTGATTTGGTTTATGAGTGCATTTCTAAAGATTTAGATGATCTTAAATCAGAATATGAACAAGCTTGTGATAAATTATCGCAAATTGCCAATAATTATGAAACTAAATTGCAAAGAGATTAAATAAAAAAATATGTTCTTAGTAAAAAATAATTAGTCTTTTAAGACTAGTTTTTTTCTACTTATTAGCATATAATAGAGATAGTTTGAGAGGTGATATAATGACTGATTTAGAAATTGCTCATAGTACAAAATTAGAAGATATTAAAATGATTGCTAGTAAACTTAATTTAACTAGTGATGATATAGAAATGTATGGTATGAGTAAAGCTAAGATAGTTAAAGATAAAGGGGATAAAAATGGTAAAGTTATATTAGTGACTGCTATTAATCCTACTCCTTATGGCGAGGGTAAAACTACAGTTAGTATTGGCCTTGCGGATGCCTTTAATAAACTTGATAAATCTATCCTGCTTGCTTTAAGGGAGCCTTCACTTGGACCTGTTTTTGGTGTTAAAGGTGGTGCGACTGGTGGTGGTTACAGTCAAGTTGTACCAATGGAAGATATTAATTTACATTTTACAGGGGATTTTCATGCAATTAGTAGTGCTAATAACTTGATTAGTGCAGCTGTTTATAATCATATAGAGCAGGGGAATTCTTTGGGGATTGAGAAAGTTACTTTTAATCGTTGTTTGGATGTTAATGATAGAAGTTTAAGAGATGTAAAACTTTTATGTAAGAGTAGTGAGTATATAGATCATTTTAATATAACAGCGGCGAGTGAAGTTATGGCTTTATTTTGTCTTGCTACTGATATAGATGATTTAAAGAGACGTTTATCTAATATAATAGTTGGCTTTAATAGTAAAGATGAACCTATTTATGTTCGTGACTTAAAATTAGAAGGAGCTTTAACTGTTTTACTTAAAGATGCTTTTAAGCCTAATTTAGTTCAGACTTTAGAAGGAACTCCTGCTATTATTCATGGAGGGCCTTTTGCCAATATTGCACATGGGTGTAGTAGTATTGCCTCGATTAAACTTGCTAAGAGTCTTTCTGATTATGTAATTACAGAAGCTGGTTTTGGTAGTGACTTAGGAGCTGAGAAATTTCTTGATATAGTTTGTCCTACTTCTGGTATTACTCCTTCTACTATTGTTTTAGTTGTTACAGTTAGAGCTTTAAAATATAATGGTGATGGTTCGTTAGATGATGGTATATGTAATATAGATGCTCATCTTAATCATTTAAAAAATTATAATGTTCCTATTGTTGTCTGTCTCAATAAATTTAGTGATGATAGTTTAGAAGATATTAACTATATAAAAGATTATGTTAAAAGTCGTGGTTACAATTGTGAAGTAAGTGATGCTTATAGTAAGGGGGGAGAAGGAGCGATAGACCTTGCTAACGCAGTTATTAAGTCATGTGAAGAGGTAAATAACTTTAAAGTTCTTGTTGATAAAAGTGATAATATAAGAGATAAAATAAATAAACTTAATAGTTTAGTTTATAACTCTAATTATGTTGAATATAGTGATGTTGCAGAAGAAAAGTTAAAACTTATAGATAAGTTAGGCTTCTCTCATCTTCCAATTTGTGTAGCGAAAACACAATATTCGATAAGTGATAATCCTAAACTATTAGGATATCCTAAAGATAACGTACTTCATGTAAGAGATTTAATTATAAATAGTGGAGCAGGTTTTATTACAGTGCTTAGTGGTAAAATTTATACAATGCCAGGACTTCCTAAGAGACCTAATTATGAAAATATAGATTTAGTAAATGGAGAAATAAAGGGGCTATTCTAATGAATGATATAAGTATAGAAGATAAGATTAAAGTACTAGAACAATTATATGTTAAAGAGAAAGATGAAGAGAAGAAATTATTAATTTTATATCAAATAAAAAAATATAGGGAGTTATTAGATGTTAAAACAGGATTACAAAGAGAGTTTAATTAATAGTATAAATATCTTTTGTAAAAACATTAATTGTTCAAGCTGTGGAGGTACTTATAACTTCCAAACATTTACTTGTGAATATTGTGGTAATTTTAATGAGGAGTTAAAGAAAAGTTATCTTAGCATTTCTTCTATAATACCTTATTTAAATAAAGATAATGTAGATAAAGAGATAACTTTATACTTATATAAACTTGCTAATAGTAGTGATATCTTTAGTCATGTTCTAGAACAGTTTGATTTAACTAAAGAAACAGATAGTATTATTAAAGAATTAGAGAGTACTAGTGATTATAGTGATTTAGATGATAAGCTTTTAGAATGTATTTTTAGTAATGATATTTTTTTAGGTATAGATAATATATTAAGAGATATAATACTTAAAAATGTAATTTTAAGAAAAAATAATCTTAGTAAAGAGTTAATAGAAAAAGTAATTAGTCATTTAGTTCTTTCTGATACTAGAAAGATTAGTAAAGATAGTAAGTTTTATATACGTAATTTAGGGGAAAATGTTGGAGGTTTAGCTTCTTATTACTATGTTTATTTAGATAGAGAAGTAATGGATAATTTTTATGATAAAGGGGATATTTCAATATTTTATGTTTTACCTCATGAGATGAGGCATACTTATAGGACCTATTTAGAGAGCAAAGGTAGAGTTACTAGTATTTATGATATTATGGCTTTAAAAGAAAGACTATTAAGAGAATATAATCAAGATATTTATTTTAATAATAAAAACTATGTTAAGAATCTTCATGAGTGTGAGGCAAATGTTTTTTCTTATCATGCTGGTACTAATTATTTAAAGAGTTTAGGTTTTGAAATAAGTGAAGAGGCAGCGTTAAATATTTCTGGTGTTGTTAATAATGATTTAACAAGATTAGATAATCCTTTAAGAGAAATTGAGGGAGAGATTGTTAATATTAATGATTTATTTGCTTGCTTTATAAAAGATAAAACAACTTTGTTTTATAAGTATCCACAGTTACATTATGAATTTAAAGAAGAAGAAGGATGTATTGTCTATAAGAGTAAAAATGAACTTGTAGATGAGATGATTTTTCAGAATAAAGACAGTAATATGGAAGAGTTTTATCTTACTTTGATAAAGAATGCTAAAGATAGGGAGAGTATTAAAGATATGAGTGATACTTTGAAAAGTTAGAAATATAAAAAGGAGTGATGTTTTATGCTAAAGATATATAATACTGATGTTACTAGTGGTGAATTTAGTAGAATTGATACTTATGAGGTAGGCAGTTGGGTTAATTTGGTTAATCCTACAGAAGCAGAGATAGATGAAGTTGTTAATGCTCTTGGGATAAAGAAAAGTTTTATTATGAGTATAATTGATGATGATGAGAAGCCTCGAATTGATGAAGAAGATGGGGTGAAGATGCTTCTTTTAGATGTGCCTGTTTATGAGACTAAGAATAATATTAAGACTATTACAACATTACCTATAGGTATTCTTGTAGTTAGAAATGATTATATTGTAACAGTATGCTTACAAAAATATAGTATTATTGATGAATTTACTAAAGGTAAGGTTAAAGAGTTTTACACTTATAAGAAAAGTAGATTTATTATTCAGATGATTTATAAACTTGCTTTACTTTATTTAAAGATGTTAAGAGAAATTGATAATAAGATAGAGGTTGCTGAATCTAATATTTTAAATGCTACTAAAAATCAAGAACTTTTAAATTTACTTTCTATTGAAAATAGTTTAACTTATATTATTACAGCTTTAAAGTCTAATGGAGTTGTGCTTGATAAGATATTAAAAGGTAATGTTATAGAACTTTATGAAGAAGATGAAGATTTGCTTGAGGATGCCATTATCGAAAATAATCAGGCAATTGAGATGGCTGATTTATATAGAGGAATTTTATCCAGTACTACTGATACTGTTGCTACTATAATATCTAATAATCTTAATACTATTATGAAATTTTTAGCAGGTATTACAATTGTATTTTCTATTCCTACTATGGTAGCATCTTTTATGGGTATGAATGTTACTTTTGGTAAATTTGCTGATAATCCTTATGCTTTTATTTTATTATTACTCTTATCATTATTATTATCTTTGATAGTAGCACTTATTTTAAAAAAGAAAAATATGCTATAAAAAAACTTCCGTTTAGGAAGTTTTAATTTGTTATAGTTTGGTCATTTGTTGATGTAGTTGTTTGTTCTTGTTGCCCGTTTTGATTTGTATTTTCTTGTTCGTTTTGATTATTATTAGTATCAATATTAGTTGATAACGTAGGTTGACTTTCTGTTACTACTATTGTACCAGTATAAATACTATTATTATATGTAATAGTGTATTGATAGCTTCCAGCTTTATTTACATTAACATTACTAAGGTCTATAAGCATAGTACTTTTTATTTCATCAGTAAGTGGCTCTATTACATAGGTACTAATATCTGTTGATAATGCTGTACCTATATTTACGTTTACTGTTTTTAAAGTTATGCTTTGTAAAACGTTATTAGTTATTTCAGGTTTTTTTACAGTTATAATGCCTTGATATATTTTTTCTTTATAGGTAATAGTGTAATTATAAGTTCCTGGTTCTGTAACATTGACACTACTTGTGTCTAATTTCAAGTTGGCTAGTACTTCATCTGACACAGCACTATCTAGATAGTCAATTATCTTGACACTTAATGGAGTGTTAACTTCTATAGTTAAATTTTTAAGTTTAATGTTAACATCTGTATCTGTACTTACTTGTTTTTGCTCCACGACGACGAGAATTTTTTCTTCAATATTATTTGCTTGTAAAGATGAGTACATTATTCCTGAAGCGATACAAAGTATTCCTAGTAAAGCAAGGGCAGATACGCTAATGATTCTAATATGCTTATTCATATATATCATCCTTTACTCTTATAAACATTATAATAGAAATATTTTTTATTTACAAGAAAAATAGTGATTACTTTACATATAATCACTATTTATTTTTACTTTTATAGCCTTGATACAAGTCTTCAGCCGTATCAGTGATACTATTCCATATTTCGCTACCGCTATCTTTCATACTATCTTTAAATTTTTTAATTTTATTATATAGTTCTGGACCGATAAAATCTTTTATACTAGCTAGGAAATTATAGTAAGCACTGGCGGTACTATCTTTTATATTTCCTAAATCACTTTGCCAATCAGGATTTATTCTATTCATGGTATTACCTAAATCAGTTATAATATTAAGACATTCTTGTTGAGCTTCAGGGTTAAGTTTACTAAAAGAACTTCCTTCATATTCTTTGTCATAAAAAATTATATCAACAGCATCAATAAAAAAGTCACTCCATATGGCATTTGTTAGTTCAATGTTTTCAGTGTAAACTATACCATCTTCTCTTTGAACTGTACTGTTTATTTCCTCTTGTTTTTCTTTGAAATATTTAACTATTTCATCTTCGTTATTAGTTTCTGCTTTCTCATCATTAGTATTAGTATTTTGGTCATTACTATTTTCTATTTCAGTTGTAACTTCGGGAGTTTGTTCAGCATAGTTTTGTCTACTAGAGCATCCTGTTGTTAACAAGGTAAAGGAAGTTATTCCTGCTGCAATTAAGGTATAAATTCTTTTTTTTAAATCAATATTACTTTTCATTTCCTACTCCTTTTAATTTGACTTTATAATACCATAATTCCTTTCTTTTATCAACGTTTGGAAGGATTATGAACCCTACTATAAATAGAGTTTATTTTACATTTTCCTCTTATAAAACTTTTATATAAATCTTGGTCAAAATCTTTATAATTACCACTTGAATCTATATATTTATATTTTTTATTATAATCTTCACTTATTTGATATTCTCTAATGTTTAGTTGTTTAGCAATTTTTTCATTTTTATAATTCTTTTTATATTTTCTTATGAGAAAGCCATTATCTCTAAAGTAATAGATTACTTCTTTATAATTATTTGGACCTAAACCTATTCTACTTATAGTTTTGCTTTTTTTATTTTTTATGTAATTATCATGTTTTGTTATGGTTCTTGAAATTATTTCTCTATCATCATGAAAACCATGGAATTCTTTTGTTTCAGTAATATCATAGAAATTACTTTCTTGATTTGGATAGATAGTTGCTTCTTTGGTACTATAAGTTGTATAGTAGTCAGTGTTTAGAGTTTTCCATGTTGCTTCTTCTTCATATTCTTTATTTTTTATCCTATAGTTAATATCACTTTTACTAATATTAATTGCTAGTTCTGTAAATTCATTAGTATTACCTGTATTGTTAATTACTAAGATAATGCTATTATTATTTATTCTTTTTATACCACCATATATTAAAAATGTTTTTAAAGCTGTTAAGACTTTATTTTGAAACTTTTCATCATTAGGTATTTTTGTTAGATCTTTGATTATTATTTCTAAACTTTCTAGTTCTTTTATGCTTAGTCTTTTTTTCTTTTGATTTGTATCTATGTTAAGATTTAATTTTTCTAAGTATTCTTTACTAGGACTTACTTTAATTCTTCCTATTATTTGTTCAAGTAGTAAGATATAATGTTTATCTTTATTATTCATTTGTTTTTATTCTCCTTTTATTTTATCTCCTTGGTAAATATTATTTTTGCTCATTAATTTATCAATTTCATTTAAAATAGTGAATTTTTTTATTAACCAAGTTGGTTCTATTATATTGTTTTTGTCAGGATCAGCGGTTAATCTATGAATGACAATTTCTTTATTTAGATATTCTAATTGTTTTACTACAATATTGACATATTCTTCTTTGCTTAAAATTTTAAATTTATTTTTAGCATAGTATTTTTCTAATGGTGTATCTTTTAGTACTTCTAGCATATGAATTTTAATACCATCTATATTTAATTTGTTTAAATATTTAACAGTTTCTATCATCATTTCTTCAGTTTCGTAAGGAAGTCCATTAATTATATGAACGACGACATTGATGTTCCTTTTCTTTAGTTTTTTTACCATATCAGTAAAATCCTTTAGAGTAGAGCATCTATTTATTAATTTGCTTGTCTTTTCATGGATTGTTTGGAGTCCTAATTCAACTATTAAAAAAGTTCTTTTGTTAATATCTTCTAAATAGTCAAGACATTCATCTGTTATACTATCACTTCTAGTAGCGATAGATAGACCAATACAATCTTCTCTTTCTATAAATGGTTCAAAGCACTCTCTTAATCTTTTTAAGGGTGCATAAGTATTGGTATTAGCTTGAAAGTAAGCGATAAATTTAGCGTCAGGCCACTTTCTTTGCATTGTTTTCTTTCCTTTTTCAAATTGTTCTATTAGACTATCTTTGGGATTACCTCCAAATTCGCCGCTTCCTAATTTTGAGCAGTAGATACAACCACCAAACCCGACTGTTCCATCAATATTAGGACAAGTAAAGTTGGCATTAAGACTTACTTTGCATACTTTAGCATTAAATTTATTCTTATAATAATATGTTAAAGTATGGTATCTTTTGTTATCAAGGCTATATTCAAATTTATTTTCCATATTCAACTCCTAAAATTTGTAAATACTTGGCAAGTTTATATTCTTTAGCAAAAATCATGCTTAGTTTTCTTGGGGTTCTATTTTTTTCTATGTTACTTAAGAAAAATAGAATGAGAGTTTTAGAATTAATTTTCTTAGTTAAGTTTTTTATACTTTTTCTTGTTTTTGCATCTAATATTTCTTCTTTTTGTACTTTTTCATTTAAAGATTTGATAAAACTTTTAAAACTATATATTTTACTTTCATCTAGTTTAAATATTTTCCCAAGTTGTTCGATGGATGATAAGAAACTTTTTTCACTATTGTCTAGTAATATTTTATTATTATTTAAATAATATTTGGAAATAGAGTTTTTTTTGAAAGTGAACTTATTACCATCTAATTTCTTAAAAGCTTTTAAAGTATCATTATATCCAAATTTTATATTTGTTCTAGCAGATTCTTCATCAAAATTTAAGAAGAATGAAATATGATTTTTAGGTTTAATTGTTATACTGTTTATTTTTTTAGTTGGTTTCTTTTTAAAACCAGGAGATTCTAAGTCTACAATTATTAAAAATTCTGCGCCTAGTTCTATTGCTAATTCAATAGGTAAATTATCATAATAGCCACCATCTATATATTTATTACCATCTATTTCTTTCATTTTAAAAGCAGGATAACAAGTAGCGGATGCCATTAAGTAATCTATTAATTTTTCGCTTGGTATTTTATTCTTAGATAAAATTAGTGGTTTTTTTGTTGTGAAATTATAAGTAATAAGTCCAAAGTCTATTTTGCTATTGTAGAATTTTCTTTTATTAACACTGTTATTGATAATAGTTTCTATTTTTTTTATATCCATACCACCATTTTTAATAAACTTACCTCCAAATAGTTTAACAATATCGATGCTTTTATTAGATTTTGGTAGTTCATTAAATAGATACTCTAAGTTTAGTTTTTGCCAAATTCGTTTAGCTTTAAAGTATGAGTTTTCACACATTAAAACACCATTTAAGGCGCCGATTGAAGTTCCTGTTACAATATCATATTTAATATGGAGGCATCTTAAGGCTTTCCAAACACCAAGTTGGTAGCTTCCTTTTGCCCCTCCTCCTGATAAGACAATTGCTGTTTTCAAATATATCACCAAATATAGTATACCACGTTTTTAATTTATGGTATAATTTTTATAAATAGTAGTAGGAGATGATAGTTTGGATAATGGTATGATTTCAAAGAATGATTTAAGAGATAAATATGTTTTTTTTGATATAGATGGAACTTTGGCAGCTTATCGTTTTAATAATCATGTTGGAGAGCCGGTAGTGACTGATAATGGTATGAATATTAGTGATTTAAGTGATGGCATATTTTTGAAAAGAGAACCTTCTAAATTTATGCAGAAAGTTGTTTTAGATATAAAAGATGTTGCTAGAGAAATTATATGCCTTAGTTATTGTGTAAGTGATAGAGAAAGAGTTGATAAGAATTTATGGTTAGACAAATATTATCCAATGATTAAAAGAAGGTTTTTGATAGATTTGGATAAAAATAAAGCGGAAACTATTTTGAAATATTGTAGTGATAACAATATTTTATTAGATGATGTTGTATTTATAGATGATGTTCTTGATTATTTGAGGGAAGCGGAACGTCTTGGTATTAAATCATATCATATAAGTAGTTTTTTGGATTATTTTATGTAGTGATGAAAGGTAGTGGTAAGATATTTATGAAAAAAAGAAAATTAAAGTTAAAAAGTAGTGCTAGAAAACCGTTAATTATAGTAAGTGCAGTTATTTTAGTTATAATAATTATAATCTGTTTCTATTTTAATAGAGTGGGTGAGCTTAAAAGTTTAGGTTATAGTGAGAAAGCAGCGAATAGTATAATATTTAAGTTTAAGTATTCTTATATTATGGGGCTTCCTTTTAATAAGACTTTAAATGCAGCTTTTGAAAGTGATGATTATATAGAAGACAATCTTGATAATTATTCTAAGATTGATTATGGTGAAGGAAAACATTTAATTAGTAACATAAATAAGTTACTTGATAATGGTTATAGTAATAATGAAGTTTCTTTAATTATTTCAAGGGGTGATGATGAATCTGTTAGTGAGTTTGCAAAACGTGATAAAGTTAAATATATTGAAGAATTTTTAGCGGTTGATTATGCCAAACTTGAAAATTATGATAGATATTTAGCTTATAAAGAAAAAGAAAATGATGATGCAGAGACTACGGTTTTATATGTAAATATGGACTTTGATAAAGAAGATTATGTTGATCCTTTAGTAATTGATGAGTTCGATGATTATGTTTTGGTAAATAAGCATAGACAACTTAGTAGTGAATATGTTCCTGATGATTTAGTTACTATTGATGAAGAGTATGTAAAAGCAGATGGGGAAATTGAAATAGAAAGAAACGTAGCTAAAGCTTTTTATGATATGGCAGAAGCAGCAGCAGAGGATGGCATGGAACTTATGGTAAGCTCTGGGTATAGAAGTTATGAAGATCAAGAAGAAGTTACTAATACATATTTAGAACTTTATGGACAAAATTATGTGGATAATTATGTAGCGAAACCTGGTTTTTCTGAACATCAAACAGCGATGAGTTTAGATATTGCTAGTAAATCTGTTAATACATTTGTGGAAAGTGATGAATATACTTGGATGATGGATAATGCTTATAAGTATGGATTTATATTAAGATATCCTAAGAGTAAAGAAGATATTACAGGTTATA
>CALVKV010000005.1 GCA_944333305.1 uncultured Bacilli bacterium | reverse complement strand
TTATACATTACTATAAATTGATATAAAGTGGTGGTGTTTTTAAAAAACTTTTTCGTAAAAAACCTAAACTCAAATTATATAATCTGTATCTTTTTTTCTTTTCTTATGCTATATTAAATGTTGGATGTGGTATCTATGAGTGATGAGATATTAAAATATGTTAGTAGAAGTGATTTAGAAAAAGGTCTTAACTATGATAATAGAAAAGTTAAATATATAGGAAGTGGTTTTGACATTGATAGTGAGAAATATAGATTTGTTGTAAATTCTGAAACAAGTTTAAAATCTTATATAATAATTGTTGAAGAGGATAGTAGTAAAAATATAACAAATATATTTTGTACTTGTCCGCAGTTTAGTGCTACTTCATCTTGTAAACATGTCGCTGCTGTTTTAGTTAAGTATCAAGGAGAGTATTTTTTCCTTAATGAAGATGAACAAACTGATTTGTTAGCAGCAACTCTTTTAAATGATATAAAAAACGTAACTAAATCTAATAACGTTATAAAAAAAGAAGCTGTTGTGGTTCCTTATTTAAAGTTAGAAAGTCATCCTGATTATTATAGTTACTATAGAAATAAATATATATCTTATTATGAATTAAGATTTAAGGTTGGTTCTAATAAACTTTATGCCTTAGGAAATAAAGTTAATAGTTTTATAGATAAATATCGCAATGGTGGTGTTCTTAATTTTGGTAAAGAGTTTGTTTATAATAATAGAGAATATTATTTTAATAAAGAAAGTAGAAAGCTTATTAGTTTTATAGAACTTGCTTATTCTAGACTTTACCGTTCTGACCCTTATTTAATTCCTACTAAAAATAATTTAGATGAGTTATTTTCAATAGTAGATACTATTCATGTAGAATCTTCGTTATTTACTAAAGAATTACATGTAATTAAAGGTTTACCTTTTAGTTTTAAAATTGTTAAAGAAAAAGATACTCATATTTTAAAAATAGATTCTGATTTATCTACTCTTACTAATTTGTGTAGTGATTATAGTTATTTAATAGATAAAGATGGTATTTATAAGTTAAATGAAGTAGAAAGTATACTTGCTAAAAATATATTAGAAGAAGGGGTAGATAGTTTTATTTTTTCTGCAAAAGAATTTAAAGAATTTAAAGATTATCTAATTCCTAATATTAAAGATAAAGTTAGTCTTGATAAGTCTGTTGATGATTTGGTTATTGTTAAGACACCTTCTGTTAAGTTATATTTTGATATATTAGAATTATATATAGAATGTAAAATAATCTTTAATTATAGTGATATAGAAGTTAATTATCTTGATAAAGAAGATAGTGATGTTATAAGAGATAAAGAATTTGAAAGAAGTGTATTTTTAGATATCGCTAAGTATGGTTTTGATAGTGAGTTAAAACTTTATGATATAGACGAGGTTGGTTATTTTTTTGAGAATGGGTTAGAAGAGCTTATTAGTAATTATGAAGTCTTTACTAGTGAAAAGTTTAAAAATACTAATTTAATAAAAAAAGTAAGTGGTAGTACTAGTTTTAGTATAGGTAAAGATAATATCTTAAATTATGAATTTAAACTTGATAATGTTAGTCCTAGTGAATTAGATGATATTTTTGCAAGTTTAAAAAGTAAGAAAAAATATTATAAATTAAAAAGTGGCGATATTTTAGATTTACTTGATCCTTCAATTAAAGAGTTAGAAGAGTTAAGGGAAGATTTAGAGTTAGATGAAGAAAAAGGAGAAATTCCTAAATTTAGAGCACTTTATTTGGATAGTTTAAAAAGTAAGAATAAATTTATTAAAACTAATAGTTTATTTGATGAATTTGTGGAGAAATTTAAAGAATATAAGAATGCTTCGGTTAATTTTACGAAAGATGAAGATAAACTTTTAAGACCTTATCAAAAAGATGGAGTTAAATGGCTTTATAATCTTTATAAGTGTGGTTTAGGTGGAATACTTGCTGATGAAATGGGACTTGGTAAAAGTTTGCAGACAATTATTTTTATTAAAAGAGTTTTAGAAGAAGATAATAATGCAAAAATACTGATAGTAACACCTACAGCATTAGTTTATAACTGGGATAATGAATTTAGAAAATTTAGTGGTGATATAAAAAGAAATATTTTTGTAGGTTTAAAGAGGGATAGACATGCTAGATTAAAGATAAGTGACAGTAATGTTTATATTACTAGTTATGGACTTTTAAGAGAAGATTTAGATTTATATAAAGAACTTAATTTTAAAGTAATGATTATAGATGAAGCGCAAAATATTAAGAATCCTACAGCCTTGTTAACAAGATCAGTTAAGAGTATTAATAGTGAGATAAAATTGGCTTTAACAGGTACACCTATTGAAAATTCTATTTTAGAGTTATGGAGTATTTTTGATTATGCAATGCCTGGTTTCCTTGCTAATAAAACTAAATTTAAGGAAAAATATTGTATTGGTAAAGATTTTGATGATGATACTAATTTAGTTCTTAGTAAGCTTAGAGAACAAGTTAGTCCATTTATTTTAAGACGAAAGAAAAATGAAGTATTAAAAGATTTACCTGATAAGATTGAAAATAATATTTATATAGATTTAAGTGACGAAGAAAAGAAGATTTATGCAGCGCTTGTAAAAGAGACAAAAGAAGAAATGGAAGAGTTAGTTAGTGATGGTTTTTCTAAAAATAAAATGCAAATACTTACATTACTAACAAGACTTAGACAAGTATGTATTGATCCTAAAATAATATTTGATAATTTTAATAAGACTTCATCTAAAATTGAGCATTTAATAGATGTAGTTAAAGAAGTGGTTAGTAATGGTCATAAGATTTTGTTATTTACTAGTTTTAGGACTGCTTTAAATATAGTTAAAGATAATCTTACTAAAGAAGGCATTACTAGTTATGTTATAGATGGTTCTGTTAGTAGTAAAAAAAGACAAGAGTTAGTTGATAAATTTAATAGTGATGATACTAATATTTTCTTAATTATGTTAAAAAGTGGAGGGACAGGTTTAAATCTTACTAGTGCTGATATTGTAATTCATTTAGATTTATGGTGGAATCCCCAAGCTGAAAATCAAGCGACAGATAGAGCGCATAGGATAGGTCAGAAAAATACGGTTGAAGTAATTAAATTAATTACTAAGGGAACTATTGAAGAAAAGATTCTTGATTTACAAGAAAAGAAAAAGATACTTAGTGACAAGTTAATTGAAAAAGATGGAGATGAGTATAAGAGCTTTCAAAACTTATCTGTTGATGATATTAGAGAACTATTAAAATTTAATAATGAATAATAAGAGGTGTAGGGAAATGATAAAAGTATGTTTTGTTTGTCAAGGTAATATTTGTAGAAGTACTATGGCTGAATATATATTTAAAGATTTAGTGAAAAAAGCAGGCTTAAATAAAGAATTTTTAATAGAGTCTCGAGGTACTAGTGATGAAGAGATAGGTAACGATATACATCCTGGAACTAAAAAAATGTTAGATTTAAATAATATTCCATACGATAGACATTATGCAAGACAGTTAGTAGAAGAAGATTATGAAAAGTTTGATTATTTTATAGGAATGGATAATTATAATGTTTTATCTATGAAAAGATTATTTGGTACAGATAAGAAAGTGTATAAGTTATTAAATTTTACTAATAAAGCTAAAGAGATTGATGATCCATGGTATACTCATAACTTTAATATTACTTATAAAGAAATAGATAAAGGTTGTAGAGCTTTGTTAGAATATATAAGATGTAAAGATAAGTAAAATTTACATCTTTTTATTTATATCTGTGTTAGAATTAAACTAGAGGTGATAAGATGCGTGCTGTTGCATTAAAAGGAAAAAATGAATTTGAAATAAAGGAAATAGAGGAACCAGTTATTGATAATACTAATGTTGTTATCAAAGTATTAAAAGCAGGTATTTGTGGATCTGATTTGCATTACTTTACAATGGGCGAACCTGTCGGTTTAGTCATGGGACATGAATTTTGTGGTGAGGTAATTGATCCTGGTAATAGTGATGATTTAAAGGTAGGAGATAGAGTTACTGCTTTACCTATTTCTCCATGTGGTAAATGTCCTGCTTGTTTAAGTGGTAATCCACAGTATTGTAAGAGTACTTGGACAAAGGCAGTAGGACTTTCTCTTGATAATCCTGGTGCTTTAGCAGAAAAGATTAAAGTTAGAAGTGATATGGTATTAAAAGTTCCAGATAATGTTAGTGATGAAGAGGCTGCTATGGTTGAACCTACAGCAGTGGCTTTACATGGTATTCATTTAGCAGATGTTAAGGTAGGTTCTAAAGTCTTAGTAATTGGTGGAGGAATTATTGGCTTAATGAGTGCGATGTTTGCTAAGAAAGAAGGTGCTAGTTTTGTAGCAGTTAGTGAAGCTAATCCTAATAGGGGAGAAAAAGCAGTTAGTTTAGGTGTTGCTGATAAGTATTATGATGCTACTAGTGAAGATATGGTTAATGAAGTCCAAGCTGATACAAATGGTGGCTTTGATATAGTTATTGAATGTTGTGGGAATTCTAGTGCTGTTACATCATCTTTAGTTACAGTTAAACCAGGTGGAGTTGTTGTCTTAGTTGGGGTTGCTACTGGTCCTATTAGTATTCCAACTGTTATTGCTGTTATGAGTGAGCTAACTGTTAAAGGGGCTATTGCCTATACTAAAGAAGAATTTGCAACATGTCTTGATTTAATAGCAAATAAGCAAATAGAAGTTATGAAATTTGTTAGTGATATAGTAGGTTATGATGAAGTTGAAAATGCTTATCTTAGACTTACTAGTGGTAATGATGGAGCCGTTAAGATTTTAGTAGATCCTAGTAAATAATTAGTAAATTTATTTTACTAATTTTTTTGTTTATTTTTTAGCACTCGTTCTTGACAATTGCTAACTCTGGTGTTATTCTACTTAATGTAAGTAAGAAAGAAGAGTGATTAATTTGAAGAAAAAACAATTTAAAGCTGAATCTAAAAAGCTATTAGATTTAATGATTAATTCTATTTATACTAATAAGGAGATATTTTTACGTGAGTTAATTTCTAATGCAAGTGATGCTATTGATAAACTTTATTATGAATCACTTACTAATAAAGATATAAAAGTTAAGAAGAAGGATTTAGAGATTAGACTTATTCCTGATAAAGATAATCGTACTTTAACTATTATTGATAATGGTATTGGTATGAATGAAGAAGAACTTGAAAATAATTTAGGTACTATTGCTAAAAGTGGTTCTGAATTATTTAAAGAAAAAATGTCTGATGATAAAAACATGGCTATTATTGGTCAGTTTGGTGTAGGATTTTATTCTAGTTTCATGGTAAGTGATGAAGTAGAAGTTATTAGTAAAGCTTATGATAGTGATAAAGCTTATCGTTGGGTATCAAGCGGTGCTGATGGATATTCTATTGAAGAGACAGACTATGAAAAATGCGGTACAAAAATAATTCTTCACTTAAAAGAGAATAATGAAGATAATAATTATGATGAATATCTAGAAGATTATGCTCTTGAAAGATTAGTTAAGAAGTATTCTGATTATATTTCTTATCCAATTAAGATGGAAGTAGAAACAACTACTAAAAAAGATGATAAAGAAGAGAAAAAATTAGAAGATAAAACTTTAAACAGTATGGTTCCTATTTGGAAAAAACAAAAGAGTAGTGTAAAAGATGAAGATTATAATTCATTTTATACAGATAAATTCTATGATTATGAAGCTCCTTTAAAGGTAATTCGTAGTGAAGTAGAGGGAAGATGTTCATATACAACACTTTTATTTATTCCAAGCCATGCTCCATATAATTATTATTCTAAAGACTATGAGAAAGGCCTTGAACTTTATTCTAAAGGTGTTCTAATCATGGATAAATGTTCTGACCTTTTACCAGATTACTTTAGCTTTGTTAAGGGTATTGTTGATAGTGAAGATATATCTTTAAATATTTCGAGAGAAACATTACAAGAAAATTATCAAATTAAATCTATTGCTAAAAGTCTTGAATCTAAGATTAAAAAAGAATTAGAAAAGATGCTTAAAAATGATAGAGAAAATTATGAGAAGTTCTTTAAAGACTTTGGAATGCAACTTAAAGTTGGTATTTATGAGTCTTATGGAATGGCTAAAGAAACATTACAAGACTTATTACTTTTCTATTCATCTAAAGAAAAGAAAATGGTTACTCTTGATGAATATATTTCTAAGATGAGTGATGATGATAAGACAATTTACTATGCTTGTGGTGAGACAGTAGATAAAATTGATTTATTACCTCAAGTTGATGCTGCTAAAGAAAAGGGTATAGATATTTTATATTTGACTGATTACTTAGATGAATTTGTCTTTAAAGTAATGATGTCTTATAAAGATAAGAATTTTGTTAATGTGGCAAGCAGTGAAGCAGATCTTGAAAGCGATGAAGAGAAGAATGAGTTAAAGAAAGTTAATGAAGAATATAAAGAAATGTTTACTAAGATGCATGATGCTTTAGGTTCTAGTGTTAATGAAGTAGCATTTACTCATCGTTTGAAAAATCATCCCGTATGTTTAACTAGTAAAGGTGCTGTATCAGTAGAAATGCAAAAAGTAATGGATGCAATGCCAACAGATACAGGTGTAAAAGCTGATACTGTAATGGAGATTAATGAAGATCATCCTATTGCTAATAAACTTAAAGATTTATATGAAAAGAAAGATTTTGAGACATTAGAAAAATATAGCAAGATACTTTATGCTGAAGCAAGACTTATTGAAGGAATGAGTTTAGATAATCCAACAGAGATAAGTAATTTAGTATGTGAAGTATTAGCAAAATAAAAAGGTAGGCTTTTATAAAGTCTATCTTTTTTATTATTTATCTATAACCATTTCTTTATTTTTAAAGTAATAGTGTTTATTACAAATATCTCTTAATTTAGGTCTATGAGTGACAATAATTAGAGTTTTATCATTTAGATATTTATTAATCATATCATATATTTTTTCTTCTGATAAACTGTCTAAATTAGAAGTTGGTTCATCTAAAATATATATTTCTTTATCTAGTAAAATACCTCTAATAATATTAAGCCTTTGTTTTTGACCAGTTGATAATCTAATACCTTTTTCTCCAACTTTTGTATCAACTCCTTTTTCTAGACTATTAATCCAATCAAGAAGTCCAGCATCTTCTAAGTATTCTTTTAATTTTTTCTCGCTTATATTTTTACCTAATAAGAGGTTATCTTTAATAGATAAATCAAATAAATCAGTTTCTTGGGAAATGTATGCAACATCTGGAGCTTTATTACTTTCTTTACTATTAACTAAATATTTATTATTATCTATTTTATAAAATCTACAGAATAGGGAAAGAAAAGTAGATTTACCTTGACCAGATTCACCCATTATACTGACTTTGTCTTTTTTATTTAGAGAAAAGTATGGAATATTTATACAGTTTTTACTGTTTTTGTTATATTTAAATTTAATATCTTTTAGAGTGATATTATCAAATGTTTTAAATTTAAGTTGTTTTTCTTCTTCAACAAGAATACTTTCAATTTGATTGTTAGCAGATTTAAATTTATTGAAGTGAATAAATAGATTACCAACACCTCTTAATTCTGTATTAAGTCCACTAAACATAGAAGAGTAGAACACTAGATAACTAAAAACATCGTTACCATTTTTCATACTTATAAATAGACTAATTAAAAGAATTGCATACATGGTATAAATTAAAGCATTAATACCATCACTTCTTAAAGATCTATAAATGCATATTTTTTTTAAAGGCCTTTTAATATAATCAAATTTACTATTCATTTTAGATTCAGCATAATTAAGTGCATCATAGTTTTTAACAACTTTAACATTTTCTATAAAGTCTACATTAGTAGCATTATAGTTAGCATATTTATTATTGTAATCTTCTTGAATTATGACATTAGATTTAGTAATAACTATATTGTAAATAACAATTAAAATAATAAAGATTATACAAATAAGAAAAATAGTAAAATTTTGTCTTGCAACTTGTATTAAAAATATAGTAATCGCTACTCCAAAACCATTAATTGTCATCATTAACTCATCTAAAAGTAGGGAATTTTCATCACATATTACATCTATTTGTTTCTTTAAAAAACCGGTATGAGTGTTATTAAGTTTAGAAACATTCATATTACATATTCTTTTAAAATATGATATTTGTAAATCTTTTTTAGTATTTTCTAGAAATGGTTCTGTTTTTATATTCCAAAGACAATTAAATAATATTTCAAAAGCTTTAAGTACAATAGTTAAGATAATTAACATTTTAAACTTATCTAATGTAAATGGAGTTGTTAAATAAATAGATAGTACTACAGGCATTAAATAAAGACATATATTTTCTAGAAAAGCATTAAGAAAGCATAGGACATATTTCTTTTTGTTTAGTATTTTAAATGGATACATAATATCACCTATTTTACAATTGATCCTATATCATCAGTAATTAATGCTTCTTTTAACATACCTGGTTTATTTATATTAAAGATAATAATAGGAATATTTTCTTCCATACATAGAGTTATCGCTGTTAAGTCCATTACTTTTAATTTTTTATTTAAAACTTCACTATAAGTTGTTTCTTTAATTAGTTTAGCATCTTTATACTTTTTAGGATCTTTATCATAAATACCATCAACATTAGTTGCTTTTACTAAAATATCGGCATTAATCTCAGCGGCTCTTAAGGCTGCTGCTGTATCAGTTGAAAAGAATGGGTTACCTGTACCACAACCGAATATTACAACTCTACCTTTTTCAAGATGTTTCTCACACTTTTCACGTAGATAGAATTCGGCAACTTTTCTCATCTCAATAGCAGTTTCAACACGAACTGGAACACCTATTTGTCTAAAAGCATCTTGCAAAGCTAGAGCATTCATAGTAGTTGCAAGCATACCGATATAATCAGATGTTTGTCGCTCCATAAAGTCATTAGATTTACCTCTCCAGAAGTTTCCTCCACCGACAACTATGCCAATCGAAAAGCCCATATCAAGGCAAACTTTAACTTCTTTAGCGATTTCTATTACTCTTTCAAAGTCAATACCATTATCTTTAGAACCACTTAAAGCTTCTCCACTAAGCTTTAATAAAATTCTTTTCTTTTTCACTTAAAACACTTCCTTTGCTATTAGTATAACATGTCGTTTTTTTTGATAACAATTAATAAATAAATTTCTTTTAAAAACAAATTAACTTTGATATACTTTAAGTATAGCGAAAGGATAGTGATTAAATGAAATATGTTTATGCCTTTAGTGAAGGCAATAAAGATATGAGAGAATTGTTAGGAGGAAAAGGAGCTAATCTTGCAGAGATGACAAGAATTGGTTTACCTGTACCTCGTGGTTTTACAGTAACAACTGAAGCTTGCTTAAAATACTATAAAGATAATGAAGAGATTAGTGATGATATTAAAGAAGAAATTTTTAAAGAACTAGCTAATCTTGAAAAGGTAACTGGTAAGAAAATGGGGGATAATAAAAATCCATTACTAGTATCAGTTAGAAGTGGAGCGAGAAGTTCTATGCCAGGAATGATGGATACAATACTTAATCTTGGTATGAATGATGAAGTTGTAGAAACACTTGCAAAACTTACTGATAATAAAAGATTTGCTTATGACTGTTATCGTCGTTTTATTCAAATGTTTGCCGATGTAGTTATGGGCTTTCCAAAGAGTTCTTTTGAATATTTATTTGAAGATATTAAGAAAGAAAAGAAAGTAGAACTTGATACTGATTTAACTGCTGATGATTTAGTTGAAGTTGTAGATAGATATAAAGCTGAATATAAAAAACATGCAGGTGAGGAGTTCCCACAAGATGCTAAAGTACAGTTAATTGAAGCGGTTAAAGCTGTATTTAGAAGTTGGAATAATGATAGGGCGATTACTTATAGACGTCTTAATGATATTCCAGGAGACTGGGGTACTGCTGTTAATGTTCAAGAGATGGTTTATGGTAATATGGGTAATACTAGTGGAACAGGTGTTGCATTTACAAGAAATCCTGCTACTGGGGAAGCTAAGTTATATGGAGAGTATCTAATTAATGCTCAAGGAGAGGATGTAGTTGCAGGTATTAGAACACCACAGTCTATTGAGACATTAAAAGAAGTTATGCCTGAATGTTACGAGGAATTTGTTAAGATATGTAAGACTCTAGAAGATCATTATAAAGATATGCAAGATATGGAGTTTACGATAGAAAATGGTAAATTATTTATGCTTCAAACTAGAAATGGTAAAAGAACAGCAGAAGCGGCTTTAAGAATTGCTGTTGAACTAGTTTCTGAAGGTAAAATAAGTAAAGAAGAAGCATTAATGAGAGTAGAACCTAAACAATTAGAACAACTATTACACCCAGCTTTTGATAAAGAGGCTTTATCTAAGGCAAAAGTTATTGGTAAAGGTTTAGCAGCTTCTCCTGGAGCAGCAACTGGACACTTATATTTTAGTGCCGATGATGTTATGAAAGCTCATGAAAATGGTGTAGAAGATATAATATTAGCAAGAGAAGAAACATCTCCAGAAGATATTGAAGGCATGAATATAGCTCGTGGTATTTTAACTGTTAGAGGTGGAATGACATCACATGCTGCCGTTGTCGCTCGTGGTATGGGTACTTGTTGTGTATCAGGTTGTTCTGATGTTGTAGTTGATGTTAATAAGAAAACTTTAACTACTAAAGATGGTAAAGTCTTTAAAGAAGGTGATTACCTTAGTTTAGATGGTTCTACTGGTAAAGTTTATGGAGAAGAGATAAAAACAGTTCCAGCATCTATTAGTGGAAATTTTGAAACATTCATGAACTGGGCTGATGAAGTTGCAGATTTAGAAGTTAGAACTAATGCTGACAATGAACGTGATGCGAAAGTAGCAAGAGACTTTGGAGCTAAAGGTATTGGACTTTGTCGTACAGAGCATATGTTCTTTGATAGTGAAAGAATCTTTAACTTTAGAAAGATGATAGTAGCACCTACTAAAGAAAAAAGAGAAGAGGCACTAGATAAGATTTTACCTTATCAAAAAGAAGATTTTAAAGCATTATTTAAAGTTATGGATGGCTATGAAGTTACAATTAGATTCTTAGATCCACCATTACATGAATTCTTACCACATACTGATGATGAGATTAAAGCACTTGCTAAAGATCTTGAAATGGACTTTAATGACTTAAAGAATAAAGTAGAATCATTAAAGGAATTTAATCCAATGATGGGACATCGTGGTTGCCGTCTTGCTGTTACTTATCCTGAAATTGCAGTTATGCAGACAAAAGCAGTTATATACTCAGCTTTAGAAGTAGAAAAAGAAGGTATTACTGTAACGCCTGAGATTATGATACCTTTAGTAGGGGATGCTAATGAATTAAAATATGTTAAAAATATTGTAACAACAACAGCAGATGCTATAATTAGTGAAAATAATAGTAAGTTGAAATATAAAGTTGGAACAATGATTGAAATACCAAGAGCAGCACTTTTAGCAGATGAAATAGCTAAAGAAGCAGAATTTTTCTCATTCGGTACTAATGATTTAACACAAATGACTTATGGTTTTTCTAGAGATGATGCTTCTAAATTCTTAAAAGATTATTATGAGAAAAAAATATTTACAAGTGATCCTTTCGCAAGCTTAGATCAAATTGGAGTAGGTAAATTAGTTTCTATGGCTGTGTCTCTTGGAAGAAAAGCAAGACCTGATATAAAACTAGGAATTTGTGGAGAACATGGAGGAGATCCTAAGAGTATAGCTTTCTGTCAAAAAGTTGGTCTTGATTATGTTTCTTGTAGTCCATTTAGAGTACCTGTGGCAAGGCTTGCTGCTGCTCAAGCTAAATTAGAAAATAAATAATAGAAAAAAATAGTTACTAAATTTTTAGTAACTATTTTTTATGCATGTATTTGCTTCTTAATAGGAATTCATTAATTTCTTTTTCTGTTTCGCTAAGATAATTGTTAAATTCTTTATCTGTTATAGTTTTATCACCTTGGATAGCAATTAGATAATCTAGTTTTTTTGACATTCTACTAAAGGCACTGGGTGAAGCCATAACATCATTTACATATTGTGCTAAAGGAGATGGAGTAGTAAAGTTTTCAAAACTTTTATCTATTAGGGTATTAATTTTAGGATTTTGTTTAAACATATTTAAAATATAAAGATGAAGATCATAAGCTCTATAAGAGAAATTTTGTAATTCTATTTTTAAACTATTTAAAAATGAAGGTAGGTTATCATTAGTATTTAAATATTCATTTAATAGTGTTAAAGCTTCATTAGTATAAGATTGCACTATAGCTTCTTCTAGTTGAAAATGCTTTCTTTTCATAGTCATGGTATTTAAGTTAAATCTATTAATACTTATTCCTTCTATATCTTTAATGACTGTGTTTGTTTTGCTTATTCCTCCATGTCTTAATAAATGAAAAAATTCATGTATTAATTTCATTACAGTTTCAGCTTTGCTTATATTTTGATTATTTGCAGAAAATACTAAGTATCTATCTTCTGTTAAAGTATCTTGTTTATCATCATAATTAATTTGTCTTATGATAGCAGCTCCACTTTTTTCTAAATTACCATCATCAACAAATCCTTCAATATTTTTAGTAGCAAGTTCTAAAGCGGTTTCATTTCCAATAATTATATTTAAAGATTGTAATATATTTGGTAATTTAGATAATGCTAATTTTGGCTTTATTAAAAGAAGAGCAAGAGTAGCACTATATAAAGCATATAGATGTTCTTCAGAATATTGCTCTTTTAAATTTGAATTTACTAACGATTTGCATTGATTCCATAATTCATTCATTAATAACCCTCTTTTCTTTACAGGGCTATATTTTAACATTATTTTTTTATTTTGTCTATAATTATAATCTTGGCAAATAATGTAAAACCTTTTAAATACTATTTTAATTATAAAAACAATTGTATTTTATTAACAAGTGAATATAATATAAATGTATACTTATTGACATATATGTCAAAATATAGTATATTATTATTGCATTTAAGAAATGTAATATGTAAATGTTAGCCGCTCTTGGATGGTGCGGGTTATAAATTATTCCAATCGTGAAATGTTAACCGCTCTCGGATGGTGCGGGTTATAAATTATTCCGATCGAAAATGTTTGAAAACTTTATTCTTTTGAGTAAAGTTTTCTTTTCTTTAAAAAAACGAACTTTTGTACTTGTAAACATAATTATAATTTGATATATTTTAGTTACAAGTTATATTCGTTATTAGGGGGTGTATATTAAATGAAAGTTGAAACAGGATATATTTACCATATAAAGGATGATTTTTTTGACAAAATAAATGATAAAGGGTTAATGATAAATCATGAAAATGGAAGGGCTAGACCTACTTATTTTACTATTAGAGACAAGGATATATTATGGTTTATTCCGTTAAGTAGTAAAGTTTCTAAATATCAACCTATAATAGATAAAAAGGTTAAAAAATATGGAGATTGCCGTTCTATAATGATAAGAAAAATTGCCAATAAGAAATCAGTTATATTATTACAAAATGCATTTCCTACATTAGAAAAATATATTGATCATCCACATATAATAAATGGAAAACCACTTAAAGTAATAGATACATTAAAAGATGAAATATTAAGTAATTTTAATTATCTATTGTCTTTAAAGAAACAAGGAATTAATTTATTTTTCCCTGATATTGATAAAATAAAAGAAATGATGCTTGAAGAACTTGGCAAATAATGTCAAGTTTTTTTCTTTCAATGTTAAAGTGCAAATATTTATGGTATACTCTTATTGGTATGAAAAGGGGAATTGCTATGAGTAAGTCTACAGGAAAAAAACAGAAAAAACAAAAATATAGTACAAGAATTGAAAAAAATAAAAAAATTTATTATAAAAATAGTTCGCCTGCACGTCCTAGTAATGCTAAGAAAAGTAGTAATAATAAATTAATTTTATTTATACTAGCTATTAGTATTTTCTTTAATGCATTTTTTTTACTAAGGACTAATAGTTTAACTTCTTCTATTGACGATTTAAATTCTACTATTGATAAAAATGAAGAAGAGTATAGTACTATGATAGATAATTTGAAAAGTGAATATACGAATTATTTGTTTTTAGGAGATTCAATTACAGACTTTTATGATTTGGATGAATATTATAAAGACTTGCCTGTTGTTAATAGTGGTGTTTCTGGTAATACAACAGCGGATATTTTAAATGATATGAAGAATAGGGTGTATAATTATAATCCTTCTAAAGTATTTTTATTGATTGGTACTAATGATTTAATTCATAATATGGAAGTTGAAGAAATAGTTTCTAATATCGAAAAAATAATATCGGACATTAAAATTGATAATCCTCAGATAGAAGTTTATGTTGAAGCAATTTATCCTGTTAATGATGGTATAGATAAAACAGTTGTTGATGAGAGAAATAATGCAGATATTATGGAAATTAATAACAGATTGAAAGAATATTGTGAGGGTAACAATTGTACTTATATTGATATGTATAATTTATTACTTGATGATGAGGGCAATTTTAGTGAAGAGTATACTGACGATGGGCTTCATCCTAATGATCGTGGTTATGAAGTTATTACAGAAGAGCTTAAGAAATATTTAGACTAGCTAGGTATTATATGTTATACTATAACTGAATCAAGGAGAGAAGTATGGAAAAAGATAAAGTTGAATGGCTATTTGATAAAGTGTGTAATATATTGCATTTAAAGTTTAAATCTAAAACTCGTAAGTTATTAATTCAAATATTTAAGTTTGGTGTTGTAGGAGTTATTGCGACATTAATAGATTGGTTTGTTTTCTTTATAGCTAATGATATATTGCATATTTATTATATAATTAGTGCTATTTTATCATTTACAATATCAGTTATATATAATTATATTGCTAGCATTAAATGGGTTTTTGATGTAAATAAAGAAAAAGATCCAAAGAAAAACTTTGTTATTTTTATAGTTCTTAGTATTGTTGGTCTTATCTTAACTTTAATTATTATGAAAATAGGTGTTGATATATTAGGTATTAATGCAATGTTTATGAAAATTATCTCAACTGCTATTGTAATGATTTTCAATTTTGTGACTAGAAAAATGTTTTTAGAATAGGTGGTTAATATGAATAAAATATCTGTTATTGTACCTTGTTATAACGAAGAAGAATCAATTCCTTTATTTTATGATACTATTAATAAAGTAATTAATAAGATGAAAGATGTTTCCTTTGAACTTATTTTTGTAGATGATGGTAGTAGTGATAAGACTATTAATGTTATTAAAGATTTTTCAAAAAAAGATAAGAATGTTAGGTATATTTCTTTTTCAAGAAATTTTGGAAAAGAAGCAGCTATTTATGCAGGACTTGTTTATAGTACAGGAGACTATGTAACTTTACTTGATGCAGATCTACAAGATCCCCCTGAACTTATAGAGAAGATGTATAAAATTATTACGACAGAAGATGTTGACTGTGTAGGGCTTAAGACAGATGCTCATAAAGAATATGGTATCTTTAGAAGATTTTTAACAAGATGTTATTATAGATTAATATCTAAATTATCAAAAGTAGAAATGGTTCCAGGAGCTAGGGATTTTAGATTAATGACAAGACAAATGGTAAATGCAATACTAGAATTAAAAGAGTATAATCGTTATAGTAAAGGAATATTTAGTTTTGTTGGCTTTAAGACTAAATGGTTAACTTATAAAGTTCCAAAAAGAGTGGCGGGGAAAAGTAAATGGAGTATTTTTAAATTATTTACTTATGCGATTGATGCTATTATTGGTTTTTCAACTGTACCTTTAACTATTGCAGTTTTTGTTGGGGTATTATTTTGTTTAATTTCTTTAGTTTCTGTTATTTTCATTATTATTAGAACTTTAATTTTTGGAGATCCTGTAGCAGGATGGCCTTCTTTAGTATGTATTATGTTTTTCTTAAGTGGCGTTCAACTTTTCTGTACAGGTATTAGTGGTGCTTATATTTCTAAAACTTATACAGAAGTAAAGGATAGACCTATTTATATAGTTAGAGAAACAGAAAAAGATTCAAAAAGAAGGAAGTGATAGAATGTCTTCTTTTATTAAAAAAAATATTAGTATAATATGTATGTTATTCCTTTTAAGTGGACCTATTATTGATTTTATTACAGGGGTAATGTTGCATATTTTTGATATTAGTTTAACTTTAGGTTTAGTTTTAAGAATACTTTTCTTATTCTTTATTTTTTATGTTGCTACTTTTATTTATAAGAAAAAGAGTAATTTAGTGTATTTTGGAATTTTTGGTATTTATTTATTGTTATTTATATTAGGATTAACTCTTTTTAAAGAGAATCCTAATTATTTTAGGGAGATTCAAAATACTTTTAGATTATTCTATTTCCCTTTACTTTTAATATCTTTATTTATTATTAGAAAAGAAATTAAGATTACAACTCTTAGTTTAGTTATAACTCTTTGTTTATATTTAATATTAATATTTATTCCTTTAGCATTAGGAGTAGGTTTTGAAAGTTATGCCATTACTAAAGAAGGAACATTAGGATTTTATAATTCAGCTAATGAGATTAGTGCTATTATAGCGATATTGACACCTATTTTATTTATTATTTTTTATGAAAGTAAAAACTTAATATTTAAGTTATTTATTACGTTCATTTATTTAGTTGTTATATTAAGTGTAGGAACTAAGACACCACTTCTTGCTTTAATAATAAGCCTTTTTGTAGTTTTTATTTATATATTATATAAATCTTTTATAGATAAGAAATATCATGTTGTAACAACTTTTACAGCGATTATTGTAGCCTTAGGACTTGTTCTTATAATAGCTCTTCCTAAAACTAGTTTTTACAAGAATATAGAAGTACATCTTGATTATTTAAAAGTTGATAATATTTTTGATATTTTTAAAGATGAGAAGTTAGTTGATCATTTTATTTTTAGTCAAAGATTAACTTTCTTAAATAATAAAGAAAAGTTGTATGATGAAGCGAATACTTATCAAAAGATCTTTGGTCTTGGTTATTATGATAATGGTAAGGAATTAAAAAGTATAGAAATGGATTATTTTGATGTTTATTATAATCAAGGAGTCGCTGGTTTTATTATCTTTTTTGTACCATATATATATGTTTTAATATCAGTTTTACAGGAAAGAAAAGCTTTCTCATTTAGACAGTTGATATTATATTTAAGTCTTTTCTTAATTATAGTATTATCATTATTTACAGGGCATATCATAACCGCTCCTGCTGTTAGTGGCCTTGTTTCATTCATTTTGTTATCTCTTGTTAAAGATGATAAAAAAACTCTATTATTTACAGGCGTTAATTTAAAGCTCGGTGGCATTGAAAAATCTTTAGTTAATTTAGTTAATAAGATAGATAAAAATAAATATCAAGTAACAATAATATTAGAAGAGGCTAAAGGTGAGCTTTTAGAAAAGTTAGATAATTCTATTAAAGTAAAGGAATTTAAAGTTTCTAATAATAAAAATAAAATAATAAGAAAAGGAGTTAATATTTTAAGAAGATGTAGTTATGCTTTATTTAATTATCACACCTTTGACTTTAGCTGTTGTTATGCTACTTACAGTTATAGTGGGAATAAAATATCTAAATTATCATCAATAAACAATTCTATTTATGTTCATAGTGATTATAGTTATATCTATCCAGATTTAGAAGATTTTAGAAGATTCTTTGATACTAGAGGGATTAATGATTTTAAAACTATTTTCTTTGTTTCTTTAGAATCATGTCGTAAATTTACAAAGATATATCCTTTCTTAAAGAATAGATGTTTTGTTTTTAATAATTTTATTAATTTAGAAGAGATAGAGACTTTAAGTAAAGAAAAGATTTCTTTAACTAAGCCAAGAGGTAAGACTTTATTTGTCTTTGTAGGTAGGCTTGATGATGCTTCTAAAAAATTAGGTAGAGCTTTTAAATTAGTTGCAAATTTTGATAATGTTGTTCTTTGGGTAGTAGGAGATGGTCCTAGTAGAGAAGACTATGTCAAGGAAGTTAATAAACTAAAAATAGAAGATAGAGTCGTTTTTGTAGGTTCTAAAATAAATCCTTATCCTTATATGAAAAAGGGTGATTATTTAATTTTAACTTCTCTTTATGAAGGGTTCCCAGTAGTTTATTTGGAAGGACTTGCTTTAAAGAAAAAATTAATTACGACGATTAAAGTTAGTGATGATTATTTAAAGATTGGTAAAAATTATGGTGAAGTTATTCCTTCTAACGAGGCAAAAATGTTAGAGAAGGTTAAAGAAATATTAAATAATAAGAAAAAGACTGATACTTTTTTAGATTTAGAAGAAATACAAAATAGGCGAATGGAAAAGTTAGAGACTATCTTTGATGGAGGTGATTTCTAATGCAGAAAAAACCTAGGTTTAGTATAATTGTTCCTGTTTATAATACAGAAAAATATTTAAAAAGATGTTTAGATAGTATAAGTAAGCAAAGCTTTACTGACTATGAAGTTATTATTGTTAATGATGGGTCTACTGATAATAGTTCTAATATTATTAGTAAATATCCTTATAAGGCAATAAATCAAGAAAATCAGGGTTTAAGTATGGCTCGTAACAATGGAGTTAAGGTATCAAGTGGAGATTATTTAATATTTTTAGATAGTGATGATTATATAGAAAAAGATTTATTAAAAGAAATAGATATGTCTTTATCTAATAATCCTGATTTAATAAGATTTCAAATAAAAGAAGTTTTTGATAATAAAGATGAGATTAATTATAAAGAGGAGCCTTTTGAAAATAAAACCGGTGTAGAAGCCTTTAAATTAATTACAGAGTATCATTTTGTAGAAAATGCTTGGGCTTATGCTGTTAAAAGGGATTATTTTATAAAAGAGAAATTTTCTTTTAAAAAGGGAACATATCATGAAGATTTTGGGCTTATGCCTTTAGTTATTATTAAATCTAAAGTAGTTAATAGTATTGATTATGTAGGATACTGTTATTATCAAAGAGACGGCAGTATTATGAATAGTAGTGATTATGCTAAAACGGAAAAGAAAGTAAAAGACTTTTATGATCATTATTTATATTTAGTTAAAGAGATAAATAAAACTAAATTGGATAAGACCTATTTTATGAGTTTTATTAGTAATAGTTTAATTTTAAAAATAACTGAGTTAGAAGGTAAGGATTATAAAGAAGCTTTAAATAGATTAAAAAAAGATAAGGTGTTTGATAATTTACTTGATGATAATTTAGGAAGAAAAATTAAAAAGACTTTAGTTAAATTAAGCCCTAAATTATATTATAGGAGGTAGTTATGGTTGATATAAGTATAATAGTACCAATTTATAATGCTAGTAAGTATTTAAAGAAATGTTTAGATTCTTTAGTTAATCAAACTAAAAAAGAGTTAGAATTTATTTTGATTAATGACGGTTCTACTGATGATAGTGAATCTATTATAAAAAGTTATGAAGATGATAGAATTAAATATTTTAAGCGAAGTAATCATGGTATAGGTAAGACAAGAAATTTTGGTATTAATAAAAGTACTGGTAAATATATTATGTTTTTAGATAGTGATGATTATTTAAAGACTGATGCTTGTGAAGTATTATATAAAAGAATAGAAAAGGAAAAATTAGATGTCGTAGTGTGTGATTTTTATAGAGTTAATAGTAGTGTTTTAGAGGAGAAAATTAATGATTTTAAAAATACTTCTTTAAAAGATAATCCTAAACTTTTATTAGATATTAACCTTGCTCCTTGGAATAAGATTTATAGAAGTGATTTAATTAAAGATAATAAGATAAAATTTGTGGAAGATTTAAAATATGAGGATGCTCCTTTTGTCGCTTTAGCATTACTTAAATCTAAAAAGATTGGTAAAGTTAATAAGGCTTTAGTCTATTATATGGTTCATGATAAAAGTGAGACTACAGTTAGGGATGAGAGAATATTTGATATTATAAAGATTGTAGATATTATTAGAGGTTATTTTAAAAATTATGATTGGAGTAGAGATGTTGTTGATATGTTAACTATTAAGATATTAGTTAATTATAATATTCAGCAAAGAAATATAAGCGATAAAAAACTTAGAAATAAATTTATTGATAGTACTTTTGATTATTTTGAAAGAAATATTCCTAATTATAGGCAAAATAGTTACTTTAAAGAAAGAAATATGTTAAAATCATTTATAGAAAAGAATAAAGGTTTAAGTAAACTTTATTGTGATTTGTATGTAAGGAAGTGAATGCTTTGGTTAGAGAGAGAGAACGGTGGGCTGATATATTAAAAGGAATAGGTGCAATTCTTGTTGTAATAGGACATTTGGTATTATATGAAGGATATGCTAAAATTTATATTTACTCTTTTCATATGCCTCTTTTCTTCTTTATATCCGGTTATTTATATCATCAAGAAAAAAACTTTAAAACTTTTTTGAAGCGTAAAGTTAAAAATTTACTTGTTCCATATTTTCTTTTTGCATTTATTTCAATTTTAGTAACTTATTTTCTAGAAGGAATATATTTATCAAAAAGTGAAATACTAGCTACTTACTTTTTTGTTAATGGATCTTTTGCCTTTAATTCTTCACTTTGGTTTTTGATTATTATGTTTTTTACATTAATTTTCTTTTATATTATAAGAAAAAGTATTAAAATTGAAAAACCAATTTTTGCTTTAATTACAACAATAATATTGTTAGTAATTTGTGTTTTTTTAAATATTAAACAAATAAAATTATATTTTGGATTAGAAATTGTTCCCCATGCTTTGTTAGTATTTTACTTAGGATATTTATATAAGTTGAATAAAGTAAAAATTAATAAAGTTATTAATAAAGTTTTACATAATAATATAGTTTTTATTTTTCAAGTTTGTATATTGTTAATAATTTCTTTTTATCTTTCTTTATTAAATGGCAGGGTTAATATGTCAACAAGCATTTATAATAATTATTTTTTGTATTTAGTAGCTGCTATTATTAGTATTTATGTATATGTTTTAATTTCAAAAAAGCTTGAGCTTTGTAAAAATAAATTTAATACTAAGTTTGCTGATGTTTTAGTTAGATTTAGTTTTTTATCTTTATTGATGTTTTGTACACAAAGATTAATATTTAAAGTTTATTATAAGATTCAAGATGCTATTAACATTGATTTAATGAGTGGAAAGAATATTATAGTGACAATTTTTATGATTATACTCACATTGTTAATATATTATTTGTATGATAGAATTAAATATATAATTACGAGGAGGCTAAGGTTGAAAATAAAATGACAAAATTATGACACGACAAAAACCGTCAATGAAGACGTTAAAATAAAACGAAAATTA
>CALVKV010000004.1 GCA_944333305.1 uncultured Bacilli bacterium | reverse complement strand
CATACAAAAACCTCTCCATTTCTTCTATTTTATCATGGAGAAGTTTCTATTTACACAATTTTATTTACAGACTCTTAGACAAAAGAAAAAAATTAAGAATATATTCTTAACTCGAGTGTGTAAGGAAATCTGTGTAAATGAAATATCTCCATGATTAGAAGTAAGTACAAATTCTTACTTCTTTTGTTATTTAAATAATAACATACTAAACTTAATCTTCACTTTTATTTTGCTTTCTTTTATCACTTGGATAATTTAATTTTTTACTAAGACCTCTTTCTTTATAACGTTTATAAGCTTTTTCGTATTCTAAAGGTGAAGTTTCTAGTAAGTTTGGAAGAAAGTTATATTCAACATCATATTTTTCTTCAATGGGAACTGTGTCTAAAACTCCACTTAGACATTCATAAAAGAGATTCTCAATGTCTTCTTTTAATTTATCTTCTAATGACATACCACAATATCTTTTAACAAACTTAGTTAAAACTTTTTGATACCTTTCCCACTGTTTGATATGTTCTAAATGATTTTCTTTAGGATAACAATTTAATCTATTTGAAGCAGGTATTAAGTTAACTCCACCACTAGGTCTATGTTCTATATCATAGTAACAACCATCTTCTTTTAACATGCTACATGTCTTTTTTATTGATACTAAATCCACTATATCTCTATCTATATTTCTTGCTCTTAAATAAAGAAGTGGCGTATAAACTAAATTTCCTTTTGGCATTCGTTGAAAATCTAAAGCTGCGACAATAGAAATATTACCTTCACTTAAAATTTTAGTTAAGCCATTAAAAGATAAATCTTTAAAATCTTCGGGGTAATAATCACAACCACATTTCTTACAACAATAACCTCCACAAGCTGTACAATATTCTTTATTTTCTAATATTTCTTCCATTAAACCACCTCATAAACTGTCATTTATTATAGTTAGTAATAGTTTATGAGTCAAGAAAAAGAACCTAAATTCCTTCACTAGGTTCTTCTTTATCTTTTTCTATTACCTTTTCTAAAAGGATAACTGACTTAATAGAAGCATCCCTACAAGATGTTTTTAATTCTTTTATACTCATCTTATCTAACTTCATTGAAGTATCTATTAAACCTCCTAAGTTAATACCTGTTACTACTTCATAACTATCGCTTGTGAAAGCTAATTTAGATGCTACTTTAAATGGAGTTCCTCCCATTAAGTCACATGCAAATAGAATTTCTTTGTCTTTATTTTCTTTTATTATTTTATTAAATTTCTCTTCTAAAGATTTATCATTATCATTATTTAGAAAATCAACAGCATAGACATTATCTTTAGCACCAGCAATCATGGTAAGAGAACTTAAAATACCACTAGCAAAGTTATTATGTCCTGTTATTATTATAATTTGTTTCATAAAACACTACCTTTCTAAAAGAATTATATCATTTTTAGACAAAAAGAAAAAGCCTTAAGAGGCTTTTTACTAAAGTATTCCAAAGAATGAGAATACAATTGATACTATTATAATTCCTACTATTAATACAGTTGTATTTACTTTCTTTCTTAATAAGAAATAAACTAAGAAAGTAAAAGCAAATGGTAATAAGTTAGGTAAAATTTTATCAAAGAAATCTGTTTGTAAACTTACAGTAGCATCATGACCAATATCAATAGTTGTCTTAACTGTTAGTGATACATAACTAGCGATTAATCCACCTAATATTGTAACACCTAAAACTGAGGCAGCATTACTTACTCTTTTTGTATTCTCTTGAATTTTATCTAATGCTGCTGTACCTGTTTTATAACCCATTCTAGCAAGTGGAAAACGAAGTAAGAAAGCTACTAAGAATACTAAGAAGAATAATACTGGTCCTAATACATTTCCTTGGTCAGAAAGTGATGCACAAATTCCTGCTGTTATAGGTAATAAGGTAAACCAGAATAAGGCATCACCTATACCTGCTAAAGGTCCAAATAAAGATATTTTAATCTTTTTGACTACTTCTGGATCTTCGCCACCTTCATATAAAGATAACATTAATCCTTGTAAGTAAGGTAGTAGTGTATTATGAGTATTAATGAACTCTAAGTTATCATGTAATACCTTAGATAAAGTCTTAGGATCATTTTTATATATTTTCTTTAAAGCTGGTCCCATTCCTGCAGTAAAACCAATACTTTGCATTCTTTCATAATTGAAACAAGATTGATTTAAAACAGAAAGTAAAGCTAAATCATTTAAATCTGCATCGGTTACAACTCTTTTACGTTTTTTTGTTTGTTTAGATGCCACTCTTCTCACCTTCCTTTCCACTAGTACTTGCAGTAGCTACGGCTACTTCTTTTTCACCACTTCTAAAGTATTCCATCATTGCAAATGCTACTCCCATAATTGCAACTGGTAAAACGTTGTCTATTTGAATGAAAGTTGCGAATAGGAATCCTGCAAGTAGATATGGAACATATCTTGCTTTTAAAGTTACACGAAGTAACATAGCAAATCCAACAGCAGGAAGTAATCCTCCAGCTACTTGGAATCCATTAATTAACCAATCTGGCATTGCTTCTACTAAAGCTTTTAATGGTTCTTGGGCAGCATATACTGATAGGAATGTTAAAATACCAGTAGCTATGCTTGTAAGAACTATTCCATAAAAACATAGTTTAAATAATCCTTTAATATTTCCTTCTTTAGCATATCTTTCAGCAGGACCATTGAAAGAAACAAAAGCAGTATTTCTAACAGTCCATAAGAATTGTAATAATACTCCAAATGGATATGCTAAAGCTAAACTAGTTGCTACATTATTTCCTGTAATGTGAGCAAAAACAACAGTCATAACACTGGTTAGTAAGGCTTCAGGAACTGATGCTCCTCCAATAGCTGCAATACCTGCAAAAGCAAGTTCTACCATACCACCAGCAACTAAGCCTGTATTTAAATCACCTAAAATAGCACCGACAATAGGACAAACAATAATTGGTCTAAATAAGAATAGTGCTTCTAGATGTCTGTCAACAACAAGGATCATAACTACTAATGTTATAATTATTCCTTGTAATAATGTTATTTCCATAATTTTTTCTTCCTCCCTTAAAATTCTTCTTTTGGTGAATCAGGTGTATCTTGGATATAAATTTTATCAACGTGTTTCTTGATATAATTTAAATCATCAAGATCTTCTTTACTAACAGAAACCTTATCTGTTAGTTTCTTTTCACCTTCATCATAATACATATTACCAATATCTACCTCCTTTATCTTAACACCTCCTTCAATAACTCTCCTTAAATCTTTAGGAGTTTGACATATTAATAAAATATGTTGATCATCTGATGCTTGATCTATAATATCAATAGTCTTCTGTATTGTGAAAAATCTTGTATCAAATCCTAGAGATGAAGCGGCCATTTTCATAACACTTTTTTCTATTTCATTTTCTGCTGTTTCATCATCTGCTACTACAATAAGGTTTGCCCCTACTGCCCCTGCCCATAGACAAACTATTTGTCCGTGAACTAATCTGTTATCAATTCTTGCTAATAAAATATTATTATCTTTTGCCATATTATTTCCTCCTTTTAATAATATTTACCATATATTTTTTTAGCTTCGCTATCTAAATAAGATTCTATTTCTTTAGCTGTTTTTAATGTTAAAACCTTATTAGCTATTTCTTTAGCTTCATTAGAATCTATCAAAGAAATTAATTTTTTTACTTTTAAAACCATACTAGCATTAACACTAAATTCTTGTAGTCCTAGACCAACAAGGAGGATAATTGCTAATGGGTCAGCAGCCATCTCACCACACATGCCAACAAATTTATCCTTTTTATCTTTGGCAGCATCTATTGTATTCTTTATAAGTCTAATAACTCCAGGATTATAAAAACTATAAAGATTACTGACTGTAGGATTTAATCTATCAACGGCTACTGTATACTGAATTAAATCATTTGTTCCTATACTAAAGAAATCAACTTCATCTATTAACATATCTGCCATAACAGCAGTGCTAGGAACTTCTACCATAATACCTACTTTAATATTTTTGTTAAAAGGAATATTATTGCTAGCAAGTTCTGCTTTTGCTTCATCTAGTATTTCACTAGCTCTATATATTTCTTCTAATGAAGAAATCATTGGATACATTATCATAACATTTCCATAATGACTGGCTCTAAGTATTGCTCTTAAACTAACTTTAAAAAATTCTTTATTATCTAAACAATATCTTATCGCTCTATATCCTAAGAAAGGATTTTGTTCTTCTTTAATATCAAGATAAGAACATTTTTTATCGCCACCTATATCAAGAGTTCTAATAATAAGTGGTTTTTCTTTAAACTTTTTAGCAAAGGTCTTATAAACATTAAATAGATATTCTTCATCTGGAGCGACACTTCTATTTAAAAATAAGAATTCTGTTCTAAATAGACCTATTCCATCCGAATTAACTTCTAATAATTTATCAAGTTCTGATAATTCTCCAGCATTAGCAGTTATTAATAAAGGTTTATTATCTTTAGTAAGAGAGGCTTTATCTTTCATTTCTTCTAAAGATGCTTTTAATAGTTCTTCTTTTTTTATTTTTTCTTTAATCTCATTAATCTTAGTATCTGTTAAATTATTTTCAATATAACCTTCATTACCATTAACATAGATTAGTTCACCATCAGTTAGTGTTTTACTTATTTCTTTAATTCCAAAAACAGAGGGGATACCTAATGTGGAAGCAAGTATAGCCACATGACTTGTTTTACCACCTATTTCTGATACTATTCCTTTTATATATCCTAAATTACTAGATAATAAAATTGATGGTGGTATTTCTTCAGCTACTAAAATTGTATCTTCTTTTATCGTACTTAAATCTATTTCTTTAATACCTAAAGCTTTTCTAATAAGCTTATTAGTTACATCTTCTATATCTTTACTTCGCTCTTTTAAATAAGCATTATCAACTAAAGCTAGCTCATCAGCTTTTCTTTTCATAACTTTAGTAATAGCAGTTAGCTTATCACATTTTTCTTTTTCTATTTCTTCTTCCATAGCTGTAATAAGACTATTAGAATTTAAAAGTATTTTATAAAAATTACATAACTGTCTTATCTCATCTCCACTAGCTTCTACTTCTAGTTTTTCATAATCTTTAACAACTTCATTTAAAGTTAATTTTAAAGATTCTTTTTCCTTAGCAATTTCTTCAGCAGTTATTAGTGTCTTTTTCTCTATCTTAGGAATTTTAGTATTAATTATATAAACTTTACCTAAAGCTAGGCCATTACCTACTTTATTACCTAAGTATTTCATTATTCATCACCTTTTTCTATATATTCACATATAGAATCTAAGGCTTTTTGTTCATCAGCACCTTCTGCTACAACAGTTAATTTATCTCCGCAATTAATATTTCCCATCATAACTTCTAAAATTTCTTTGGCGTTTATAGTACTTTCATTATGAATTAGTTTTATATCTGATTTAAATGTAAGGGCAAGTTCCACTAAATTACTCCCTGGTCTTGCATGTAATCCTGATACGCTTTTTACAACTACATCTTTCTTTACCATAGTCTCACCTATCCTTGTCTTTATTTTATCTTATAAAGTAATAATAGCATAGTTAAGTTTAATTTACAAATTATTTTAAAAAGCATAAGTAAAATTAAGTAAAGAACAGAACATAAAAAATAAAATAAATTTTATTTCGCCCTTGTCGTTACCTCAAAGGATTCCTACTTCATAGATAAGGTACCCCTTATTCTCCATAGGCTTAAATTCCGATAGTCGCTACCGTACTCGAGTATTATTTATTATGCAAAAAAACTAACCTAAAAAGATTAGTCTATACAAAGTTAATATTTCCTACTAACATATCTGTTAGTGTTTTTCCTAATAATTCTAAAAAATTAAGTTTATCTACGTTTTCAGTAACTGTTAGTATTTCTTCTTTAATTTTCTTATTATCACTATCTTTAACTATTATTTTACCTACTTCATCTCCTATTTTTAAAGGTAGATTATTATTGGTTACTTTTATATCATAAGTATATTTTTTAGTATCTGCACTTTTCTTTGAAAGAATAGCTATATCATTAAGTGGTACTAAACTGATCTTAGAACTAGTCGCTTTATCTAAACTTATTTCCTTTACGATATCATCTGTTGTTTTTAATATTTCTATTTTATAATTATTAAACCCATAATCTAATAGGCTCATTGTTTCACTATTTCTAATTTGGCTATTTTCTTCTCCTAAAACTATCGCGATAAGCCTTAAATCATCTCTTTTAGCAGTGGCAGCTAGACAGTATTTTGCAGCATCTGTATGCCCTGTTTTTAGGCCATCTGCACCTTCATAAAATCTTACTAGTTTATTAGTATTAACTAGCCAAAATTTATTATCAGTATCTTCTCTTAGATAATCTTCATAAACAGATGAAAACTCTAATATTTTTTCATGTTTTAAAAGTTCCCTAGCAATTATAGCCATATCATAAGCACTTGAATAGTGATCATCTTCATCTAGTCCCGTACAGTTTTTAAAATGAGTATTTTTAAGTCCAAACTCTTTAACTTTCTTATTCATCATCTCAACAAATTCAACTTCACTTCCAGCAATAAACTCAGCCATAGCAACCGTAGCATCATTAGCACTAGCCATAGATATACCTTTCATCATATCTTCTACTGTCATCTCTTCCCCTGTTGTTAAATAAATCTGACTACCTCCCATACCCGATGCATTTGCACTAGCTGTTACCTTATCTGTCCATTTAATCTTACCCGCTTCAATTTGTTCAAGTATTATAATCTGAGCAACCATCTTAGTCATAGAAGCAACAGCAACTTGTTCATCTTTATTTTTTTCAAAAATTATCTCTCCTGTAGTCGCATCCATTAAAATACCAGCAGTAGCATTAGGAATAAGAGATGTATCTGTACTATTCTGATTATTTGTATTTTCTTCAGTATTAGTATTATTTTCAGTTGTATTTTCATCTTCATTCAAAGTATTATTCTCATTATCATTTGTATCTTCTGCATTATCTTCTATATTAGTAGAATCTTCATTAATATTAGATTCTCTATTTTCAGTAATATCTTCTTCTGTTATTTCTGTATTATTATTCACTTCCTCCGCCTTAACAAAACACGGTATTAAAAGTATAGATAACATAATTAATAAAAATGTCTTCTTCATTAAATCAACTCCTAATAAAAGCTATGCTTGGCTTTTTTAAATATGATTATCTAATTTCAATATAGGAATAAATATGATATTATGGTATTAATAAGAATAAAATGTAATAAAATTAAGTAAGGTGTTTATATGAAAAGAATTGTTATTATTTTAAGTAGTATTATTGTTATTATCTTTATTATACTTATGGTTTTCTTATTTAATACGAACAGTAAAAATAAAGATATTGATAATGTTAAAGAAAATGGTACTACAGAAAAGGTTAAAGAAAAAGAAGACAATGAGTTTAGTAAGTTAGCTTATTATAAGAGTGAAAATCTAGATAGATATAAAGCTTATCAAATTAGTAACCCTGATTTTTCTATAGAGGATATTGTTACAAGAGTTAATCTTAATTTAGATAAAGAGTACTATACTGATACGTTGCCTGCTATTAATTTGAACACTAACTATTTACTGGTAAATAAGTTTTATTATTTAGATAGTAATTACATTCCAGAGAATCTAGAACTTTTAGATAGTAGTTATGCTAAAAATGGTATTTATTTAGTTAAAGAAGCTAAAGATAATATTGAAAGATTAATTAACGATGCTAAAAATGATGGTATGAGTATTAGAGTAATCTCTGCTTATAGATCTTATACTTATCAAGAAAATTTATATAATAATTATGTTAAAAATGATGGTGTTGAAATGGCTGATACTTACTCTGCTAGGCCAGGATACTCTGAACATCAAACAGGTCTTGTTGTTGATGTTACACGTGCCTATGATAATTTTAATAATTTTGAAAATACTGATGAATATAATTGGATGTTAGAAAATGCAGCAAATTATGGATTTATTTTAAGATATCCTAAGGATAAAGAAGCTATTACTACTTATAGTTTTGAGGCTTGGCATTATCGCTATGTAGGTGTGGAATTAGCACAAAAAATAAAGGCTAGTAACCTAACCTTTGATGAATATTATGTAAGATATTTAGAAAGTGATAATAATTAATATAAATTCATTTATGATACTTGCATAAAAGTTGCTTATGTGATAGGATGAATATGTAAGAAAAAATTTCATACAATATAAAAAGAGGGAAATACATAACTGGCGTAAGTTGAGTAATGCCTCTAATATTTAGTTTCAGTACTTAATCTATGATAGATTGAGTACTTTTCTTATATAATTTATTTTACAACTAGTAAGATAATTAATAAGAAGATAACAATGAATAGCCCAAGTACTAAAAAGTCTGTTTTCTTCATATTATCAGGCCTCCTCCTGTTTAAGAGTAGGCAAGTACTCAATAGTTAAGATTTTCCTATAAATATAGTATCATATTAATTTATGTTGAACAATATAAAATGTAATAAAAAAGTTACGAGCTTTCGTAATAATAACACTTACTAGTAACCTAGCCTTTGATGAGTATTATGTAAGATATTTATAAAGTGATAATAATTAAAAATCACTTTTTATTTTTTCAAACATTTTAATTCTATTTTCTTTGAAAGAAGTTTTTCCTTCTTTAATCATAGTTATAATTTCATCTATATTAAACCATTTAACTTCTGATAGTTCTTCTGTTTGAATAGCAAATTCATTTTCTTTTTTGTTGCATCTTATATAATAGAAATAAGTTATATGAGAATTGCTATCACTAATAGTAATTTCTCTTTCACCATAAGGAATTAATTCTTTAGAAGTTATATCTAGTCCTACTTCTTCTTTTATTTCTCTTAAGGCTGCATTTTCTAAACTCTCATTTGCCTCTACATGCCCTGCACAAAGTCCCCATTTATTCGGAGAAAACCTTTTATTAGCACTTCTTTTTTGTAATAAAACTTTACCATCATCATTAATAATAAATATACCTACCTCATTATGTAGCAAATTTTTATCATGAGCCTCTTCCTTATCCATAATTTGGCCTGTAAAATTCCCATTTTCATCTACTATCTCAATTAATTCCATATCATTTTTCTTTCCAATCTTTAATTTTTTATTTTCTATCTTCGATTTAACTTTACATAAAAGTATAATAATAACATATACCAACCAAATGGCAATCACTATTCCAAAAGTTACTATTATAATAATTAATCTTAAAGCGACAAGTCCCAATATTCCAAGTAATGAAGTAAATCTATCACTATTATTTATAATTGTATTCCCAAAATAATCAACTAATGGAAATCCTAAAATTAAACCTATAATTATGATAATTATTGATATAATTAGCAATATTTTTATAGTTCTATCTTTCATTATCCACCAACTAACTTCCATTTAAATGTATTATTTAATATCTATTTATCCTTCTTCATCGCTTCGTCTATATCTGTTTTCTTAAGTCTTAGAGTTTCTTGTATTACTCCTGTAGCATTAAAACACATTCCTAATGTAAAGATGTAAGCTAGGATATAAACCCAGATTAATAATACTAAAATATTAGACATCGCTCCATAGAAAACATTATAATTGGCAAAGTAATCTACATAAAAAGCATATATTTTAGAACTTATTAACCACATAATAGTTGTAAATAATGCTCCTGGTATAGTACTTTTACTACTTATTTTTGTATCTGGAGCGATAGTATAAAGTAGTTTTAAATTATAATATATTAAGAATAAAGATATTGGGTATTCAATAATTCTATAAGTATTTTCAACTAAACTAGTTAGGCTATCATTATGAATTGAGTTTGTTATTATTTTTATCAAAACATCTCCAAAAGCAGGAACTAATATTAAGAATAGAAATAATACTACTAATATCAAAGTCATTAAAATAGCTTTACCTCTTCTTTTAAGTTCACTACTATCTTTAACCTTATATATTTCATTTGAAGTATTAATTATAGAATATGTTCCATTACTAGCAAGAATGAAGGCTGCTAAAAAGAAAACTATCATATTAAAGCTTAATAAATTTCCACTATTACCAGCTGGTATTAAATAGTTTATAACATCACTTGGAACAACTGATTCTAATATTTCTTTAATACTTGTAGCAGGAAGTCCAAACTCACTTCCAATGGCACCTACTAAAGCGATTAAAGGGATGATTGAGATAACAAGAAAAAAAGCAAGTTGACCTGGTAGAATACGCATTTCGGGTAGTTTAATTATTGAAATAACTTTTCTTAAAAATATTCTCATTTTCTTACTTTTTTTCATTATACTCTCCTACTTTAATCCTTGCTTTTTCGTCATCATTTCAAGTGTTGCTTCGTTAATAGCATCATCTAATGTTTTAATATCATCTTCAATCATACTATATCCAACACTGGCACCAAAATCATGTGGTAAACTTTTCATTTCTTTTTCTAGTTTTTTAGCATAAGTATCTACTTGTCTTTCACTATAACCAACTAAATAAACCAAAAATTCATTTCCATCAGTTCTAATTATCTCACTATTTTCAAGTTGAGTATTAACTAATGTAGAAGCGGCAGTTACAATTAATTTATCTCCTTCTTCATGTCCATAGTTATCATTAATATATTTAACATTATTAAGATCAATTATTACAACAGCTTGTGGATATACTTTACTAGCTTCCCAATCTGGGGCTTTCTTATTTAAATAATTTCTATTCTTTAAAGATGTTAATAAATCTGTATATTTATGTCTATCCTCTTTCTTAACCTTCTTTATCTTACGTTTACGTTTGAAATATAAGTAAAGAATTGTTAAAGCGATTAAAGGAACAGAAACAATTATTAATATAATTATAAATAGTCCCATAAAACTACTGCGTTCTACTATTGATCTACTAATATCTGCTAAACCATTGTTTCGATAATTATAATAAGAATTCGTTGTAATTATATAGTTAAATAAATTATAGAATGTATTATTATTATTTTTAACCATAAATTTATAATCATTCATCATAGTATCTTGATATAGAACATCATAATCTTTAAAAGTTGTATTTTTATAAAGATTATACACTTCTTTATCAACTACAAGCATTTTATCATTAGCATTTTCTACTAAATCACTATTTGTATCATAAACAGTTATATCACTACGGCTATTATTTTCAAAATAATTATATAAAGATGTATTATCTATCATTGCAATATTTTCATCTTTTAGGCTTTCAAAAGAATTAACAACGTGGTTATCACTTCTTCTACCTAAAATAACATAGTCTTCAATGAAGGTTGAAATTGTTTCTTTATAATCATCATTAACACTTGCAAAATTATAATAATCAAAATATATGTCTACATCGCCTTTTTCAATAGCTTTTCTTAAAGCTTCTTTACTACTGTATCTTCTATAAGTAAAACTTATATCAGTAAGACGACTCATTCTATTTAAATATTCTCCTGCTATACCTGAAACTTCTCCATCTACTTCTACTTCATATGGATAATTTTCAACATAACCATAGACATAATTTTTCTTAACTAGATCTGTAGCATCAGCTGAACTCACTTTATTTTCGCTTATGTAATAATTAAAATAAACATTATTATACTCATCTACATAATTTTCTGATTGCCACTTTTCAAAGTATTTTTTAATAATTGTATTAAGCCTTGCATTAGATTCATCGCTACTTAATGTTAATACAAGCTTTTTAGACATTTCTGTAAAGTAGTAATTTATATAATAACTATTGTTTTCAATTGTTTTATCCAAATACATTATATTAGGAATGATAATCATATCTACTTCATCATTATCTAAAGAGGCAAACAATTCATCTATTGTGTCATATGATTTAAAGGCAAGATTAGTTCCGGTTTTTAAATAATAACTAATCTCTGCAGTATCAGAACTAAAGATACCAAAAGTCATATTAGACATATCTTTAACTCTATTTATACGAACATATTCTTTACCAATAGCAATATAGCCATCTGTAGCGATTAGCAAATCATTATTTGTTAATTCATCTTCATTATTTAGAACTCTAAATCTATATCCAGTAGTGTCTTCTAGTTCACTATCTTTTGAATAAGCTAGTTTATTAAACTCTAGTCCAACATTACTTTCGAAATCATTTAAAAAATTAAAGAATACTCCTTCTCCATTAAGTCCGTAAAGTGGATAATCATTTACAACATTTATATCTATCATTGTTGTATCATTTTCTTCTACCCATTTCTTTTCATTAACAGTTAAAGAACTTCTTGCATCTTCTCTATTATAATAGATGTAAACGCCAATAAAAACAATGACTACAACTAAAAGAGGAAGAATGATTAGTGCTTTTTTCTTCATAATTCCTCCTATCTATCTTTAGTCCAAGAAAATTCATCTTTATTTTGATGTTTATAACCTATAATTGGAAATCTACTATCATCATTACTTTTACTTATAAATACTTGAATATCATAATATGCTTTCTGATCTTCTTCTAAATTATCAGTAATAGATGTAGTTAAAGCTTTTGCAGGATCAAGTTCAACATCATCATTAACAGTAATTATAACATTTAAAATTCTACCTTGAATATCACAGCTAGCATCACTAACTTCATCTCTGTCTTCTAAGGCTTTTACTATATTATCTTGTTCTTTCTCTGTTATTTCCACTTCTTCTATTCCATCTAGTCTATCACCATAGATAGCGGTAGCTTCATTTGGAAAGAAAGTTAATTTAACAGCAAATACTAAAATTACAAAGATTACACAAATTATAAATGTAACTACAACAAGTTTGTTATTTTTAATAAATTTTTTCACTTTTATCACTTCCTAGTATAATTATTATATAATATTATTTATAAGTTATCAATTATTTATTTAACTCTTTAACTAACATATCACTAGCTTTTTTAGGATTGACACTTCCTTTGGTTTCTTTCATAACCTGACCCATTAAGTATTTTAAAGCTCTATCATGACCACTCTTATAGTCATTTACACTATCAGGATTATTCTCTATTACTTTAGTAATAATTTCGTTAATAAAGCTATCATCTGTAATATTTTGAATATTGAATTCTTTCTTTAATTCAGCAAGAGTCTTATCTGTTTCCATTAAAGAATCTATTAAATCTTTAATATTTTTATTAGATAACTCTCTACTTTCAAGATTTTCAATTACTTCTACTAACTTTTCATATGATAATTTAGTATCAGTTATTACTTTATTATGTTTATTTAAGTATGAAGATATATCTGAAAGTAATAAATTAACGGCTGTAACATAATTGGTTTTAAATTCTAGTAGTCCTAAGAAATAATCATTTAATGAACGATTAGCGATTAGTTTTTCTATTTGTAAAGATGTAAGTCCTACTTCTTTATATTTTTCTCTTAACTCATCAGGTAATAAAGGTAATGTTTTAAGTGAATCTTCAATAAATTCATCTGTAACGACAAGATAAGGAATATCTGGTTCTATAAAATAACGATAATCATTACCTGTTTCTTTAACACGCATAAGAATAGTTTCTCCTATCTTATCATCAAATCTTCTTGTTTCTTCTCTTATGACTCCACCATTTTCTAAGACTTCTTCTTGTCTTTCTATTTCTTTATCAAGAGCAAGACCAACATTATGAATTGAGCTAATATTTTTTATCTCAGTTCTTGTTCCTAACTTTTCAGTTTTACTAATAGAAACATTAGCATCACATCTCATGCTTCCTTCTTCCATTTTACAGTCACTGATATTAGTATAAAATAATAGTTCTCTTAATTTTATAAGATAAGCCATTGCTTCTTTACTATTACTAATACAAGGCTCGGTTACAATTTCGATTAAAGGTACACCTGCTCTATTAAAATCAAGAAGACTTACATTGCCACGGTGAGCACTTTTGCAAGTATCTTCTTCTATATGAATATCAGAAATTCCTATTTTCTTCTTTATACCATCTACTTCTATTTCGACATAGCCATTAGTTCCAATAGGAGTTCTATTTTGGGTTATTTGATAATTTTTAGGATTATCTGGATAAAAATAGTTTTTACGATCAAAATGCATTTTACGAGTAATATTACAGTTTAGGACTTTACAAGCTCTAATACCTTGTCTTATTATTTCTTTGTTAAGAGTTGGTAAGGTACCTGGATAGCCTAAATCAATTACATTAACAGAAGTATTAGTAGCCATACCATAGGTATTAGCACTACTAGAAAAAAGTTTACTATTACTTTTTATTTCTACATGTACTTCAAGTCCCATAGTAGGAATATAATTACTCACTTAAAACACCTCCTCAAGAAAACTGGCTAATTTATAAATAGTTGCTTCATCAAAAGCTTTACCAATAATATGTAAACCTATAGGCATATTATTACTGTTTTTACCAACAGGAATAGATAGCCCAGGAAGTCCTGCCATATTAACTGGTATAACTAGGACATCATCCATAAAAGCTTTATGGGGATCATCTGCTGATGTGCCAATAAGAGGGGCGATTCTAGTTGTAGTTGGGCCAATTATTAAATCATAATCTTTAAAAATGCGATTAAACTCTTTAGTAATATCATCGCGTACCATTAGAGCCTTATCATAATATACTTTAGCATTTTCTCCACTTAAAATATAGGAACCAACCATAATTCTTCTTTTTACTTCATCACCAAAGCCTTCTCCTCTTGTTTTTCCATACATTTCATCTACACTATCTACATTACTTGCTCTAAAGCCATAGCGAACACCATCAAAACGTGCTAAGTTACTACTAGCTTCAGCCATAGCAATTATTTGATAAAGGTTAACAGCAGTGTCTAAGTATCTCATATCAACTATATCAACAACGGCTCCATTTTGTTCTAAGTAATTAATGACAGCCTTTATTCTATTACTTATTTCTTTATCAACAATGTCACTAATAAAGAATTTAGGTAAAGCTATTTTCATATCTTTAATGCTCTTCCCTATTAGTCTTGTAAAATCTTCTTTGTCTTTTTTAACACTAGTAAGATCATTTTCATCTTCTCCTACTAAGATATTTAAAAGAGAGGCATTTTCATAGACAGTTCTAGTCATTGGTCCTATTTGATCTAAGCTTGATGCGAAAGCGACTAAACCATAACGAGAAATTCTTCCATAGGTTGGTTTCATACCAACAATACCTGTATAACTAGCAGGCTGTCTTATACTTCCACCTGTATCACTACCAAGAGCAAGAGGGACTAAAGAAGAAGAAACAGCACTAGCACTACCACCAGAACTACCTCCAGCAGTTCTTTTTTTATCGTGAGGATTTAAAGGGGCTCCAAAATAGCTTGTTTCACTAGTTGAACCCATAGCAAATTCATCCATATTGGCTTTACCTATAATAAGCATTTTATTTTCTTTAATTTTTGTAACAACAGTAGCATCATAAATAGGAATAAAATTATCTAAAATATGTGATGCACAGGTTGTTTTTAAATCTTTAGTTATAATATTGTCTTTAACAGCAATAGGAATACCAAAAAATAGATTATTAGGATCTACTTCACCAAGGTTTTTAGCTTCTTCTCTTACTTTATCATTTATGGTGATAAAAGCATTTAAGTCTTTATTTTCTTCTATTCTTTTTAAGGCTTCATCTACTAAATCAAGAGGAGTTATTTCTTTTTTTACTAATAACTCATGTATTTCTTTTATATTTAAATCTAAATATTTATTCATTTATCATCACCGGTACTTCTATAAAACTTCCATTCTTTTTAGGAGCATTTATTGTTGCATCTTTCGCACTTAACATATCTCCTACAACATCTTCTCTTAATTTAGCATTCTCTTCTATTGGTGTATACATCATTTCATCATCAAAATCTTTTACATCTTTTATCTTATCTATATCATCCATTAATACTTTAAGTTGGACTCTAAACTTTTCTATTTCTTCATCTGTTAAAGAAATTCTAGCTAGATGGGCAACATGTAATACTTCTTCTTTACTTAATTTATCCATAATATCCTCCTTTTCTTACTAGCTTATTATAGCACAGTTTAAAAGCAAAAAAAAGTAAGAGTTCTTACCTATTACTTTTGAAAATTAATTATAACTTTTTTCCTTTATATTACATCTTCTTCTTATTTTACTTATTACTCTTTTTTCTACTTGTCCTATATAATTTCTACCTACTCCATATATATTTCCTATTTCAGTCAAAGTTAAAGGATTATTACCATCAAGACCATATCTTAAAGTTAAAATATTTATTTCTTTTTCTGTCAAATTACTTTTTTCAAGCAAATATTTTAAATCACACTTTAGTATAGCATTATCTAAATCATTATCAATGTAAGCGACTCTATCTTCTATTGTAGTCATATCATCATCAGATATTTCGTTTAAACTTGTTGTATCATAAAATAAATTGACTAGTTGGATTGCTTCTTCCAATGAAATATTTAAAGTTTTAGTTATTTCTTTTGCAGTTACTTCCTTATTTAAAGTTACCTCTAATTTCTCTTTTAAGCTTATAACCTTTCTTAAATTTTCTTGCTTATGAATAGGTATTCTAATCATTCTTCCTTTATTATAAATTGCTGTGGTAATACCTTTCCTTATCCACCATTTCGCATAAGTAGAAAATCTACATTCTTTTGTAACATCATAGTGATTAACTGCTTCTATTAATCCTAAATTTCCTTCTTGAATTAAGTCTAACATTGATAAGCCTCTATTTTTATATCTTTTTGCAATAGAAACTACTAGTCTTAAGTTCCTTTCTATAAACTCTTTTTTGGCTTCTTCATTTCCTAACATTTTTTCATAGGCTAAATATCTTTCCTCCTCTATTGACAATAAAGGCTTATCTATTTCTAATAAATACATTCCTAACAAATCTTCTGGGTATTCACTTTCTATTTTTTTTCTTATAGGAATACTATTCTTTACTTTGATATTATTAATCTTACAATATCCTTCTATAAAAAGTTCTGCTATTTCATCATCAAAAATTTCTTTTAAATTAATTTTACTGATTAAATCTTCTTTTATATTAATTATTCTATTAAGTAGTATCTTTAAACCAGCACAATTATTAATTAAATTTATACATATATCTAAAGTAAGTGGATAATCAATTTTTTTAAAAAAGCTAGAAATCTTTTTCAATCTATTTATAAGCATATTATAAGAGTCTGATAATACCTGGTCCTTATTTATATATTGGTCAAGTATTTCAAAATTACCATCTTCTAACTGTTTTTTTATGTATTCTTGTACATATTCTATTATTTTCTTTTCAAAGTCAAATAAACTAATATTACTATCATATGAGTCTAAATTATCATATACATCTTCTACAGCTATCTTAGCAATAGCTTCAACTATCTCCTCATTTAAGTTATACTCTCTTTGTAACACTTTTATAATGCTATTTAAGCTACTATATATACCATTAATAGATTTTGGTATTACTTCTATATCAACCATTATTTTTCCCCCAAAATATAATTTTTTTTAATTATAGAAATACAAATTATTATATTTGAACTTTGTTTGATCTATATTAATTTCAAAACTGGAATTAATATGGGTACATCTGCCATCATAATATACTTTAAATTTGTCTTCTCTATTATTTATTAATGTATAATCATTATTCTCTTTAATATTTAAAATATTACCTTTAATAAGCATTACTTCTACATATCCTTTAGTTTTAATAATTATTGGAATATTACCAAATCTTCTTCTAATAGACTCTATTAAATCTTTTAATTCTAAACTATTTAGTTCTACTGATAAGGTGATGGCCTTATATCCTAATTTATAAAGATAATAAGCAGTATATGAATTAAAGATATTTAAATGGTAGGATGCTATTACATCAGTAGTTGGTCTAAATAAATTACTAACAATACTTTTGTCTTTTAGCACATCGTTAAGATAAAAAGGATTTCTTTCTACTTCTTGATAGGCATCTAAATCTATTATTTCTTTAGTATTTATTTTATCAAAAGTTACTTCTTTAATAAGAGGTTCTTTATAGTTATTAAGACGTTCTCCTATTAGTCTTTCAGAAAGAGTTCTCCTAGCAATATTTAAGTCCCCTATTCTAATAAAGATATTATCATCTATATCTACATTTATATGATTAATAGTAAAAGGAGTATTACCTAGTTTTTTAACTTGACTTATTATTCTTTCTTTAGATATAGGATTATTAATGGATTTTTCAACTTCTTTTCCAGTATAAGTAACAGTATGTTTGGTATCATTAAAAGTTAAAGTAAATACTTCCCCTATTTTAGCTTTTATTTCAATATTAATAGGTACTTTTCTTTTAATAGTAAAATCTGTTATCTCTAGTCTTTTAGAAGTTGTTGTTCTAACTTCATCTAGGGTAGTTAAATTTACTTTATTATCTATTTCAACAATCTGGTTAGGATTTCCTTTACTTATTAAATTATCTTTTAAATCATATAGATAATTTACTATCATACCTTTATTACTTTCTTTAAATCTAATACCATCACCTTGTAGCAGTTCTCTATCTAATTTTATTCTAATCCTCTCATCATTTACATCTATAACTTTTCCTAAATGGCTACCTAAATGATTAGGACTTAATTTATTTATTAAATCATTATTATTAAATAAATGTCCTTTAGTAAAGCCTCTATAAAACATGCTCTTTAAGTCTTCTATAGTCTTATTAGTTAATTCTTTTCCATCAAGAATTTTGCGATAATATCTTGTAATAAATCCTACATAAGATGGGCTTTTCATTCTACCTTCTATTTTTAAACTAGTAATGTTATGAGGTAATTTTTTGATATCTAAAGAGGTATTTAACTCTTTCATAGATAATAAATAGCCTTCATCTATTAAAGTTTTATCTTTATATAATTTATAAGGTAAGCGACAACTACCAACACATTCTCCTCTATTACCACTACGTGAACCTAACATAGAACTAAATAGACAATTACCAGAATAACTTACACATAAGGCTCCATGAATAAATACTTCTAATTCTATAGGTATATCTATTTTTCTTATCTCATCTATACTCATTTCTCTTGGAAGTACTACACGTTTTATCCCCATTTCATATAAAAGTTTTATAGTCTCATAACTACTACTATTAACTTGAGTTGAAGCATGGATTGTAAGATTAGGGTATTTTTCTAAACATAAAGAAATCATACCAAAGTCTTGCATTAAAATAGCATCTACGCCTAGATTATATAAAAATTCTACTTCATTAAGAAAATCTTCTACTTCATTATCTTTTACTAAAGTATTCATAGTAACATATATTTTTACACCATATATTTTACCTAATTTTAAAACGGTCTTTAATTCTTCTTCCGTAAAATTCTTGGCATAACTTCTAGCACCAAACATTTTACCTGATAAATAAATAGCATCGGCTCCATTATTTAAAGCGGCATAAAATGAATTTATATCTCCTGCTGGTACTAATAATTCCATAGATAACACCTCTAATCTATGTTTATAATACAAAATATTTTAGTTTTTAACAAGAAAAAAGTACTAGGAGCTATTGTCTAGTACTTAATATTAATTATTTTTTTCTTTGATTTATTTTTTCTTTTGCATGATTTAAACCTCTAAAAATTGACATTGTAGTAATTGCAGTACCTAAAGATATGGCAACAGGCCATGTTTCTACAAATCTATAGGTAGTATTAATAACATCTCCTACAAAACTTGGGTCATTAATTATAACATGCATTCCAAAAACATTATTTGCTACTGCAATACTAAGGGGAATAGCAGAAAGTTCTACTCCTACAATACCGCCTTTCAAAGCATAATTTCTTTTTAAATTTCTCTCATAAATTGCTAAATTACTTGTTTTATTCTCTTTATCTTTTTTCATCTAATACCCCCCTTTGAATTAAGGTGACTGTATTATAGCAATTAAGATAAATTTGTCAAATATATAACTTGCTATCTTTTAATATTTCAAGTTTTAATTATTTAAAAAACTATAGAAATTGTTTTAACTTTTCTATAGCTAAAGTTAATAAAAATCCTCCAGAAATATTATAGAGGATTTAATTATTTTTATACTTAAATTACTTCTTGATCATCTTTAATTATTTGCATTTCATTATTTAACTTTAACATCTTTTGGTCTAGTGCATGGATATCTTCTGCACACTTATGCATACCTTCTTTGATTTCTTCTGGGATTTCTCCTTTAAATTTATAAGTTATTTTATGATCTAGACTAGCCCAAAAGTCCATAGCAACGGTTCTAATCTGTATTTCTGCTTCTACCAAAGTAACACCATCTATTAAGTAAACTGGTACGTAAACTAATAAATGATAACTATAGTATCCAGTATCTTTAGGATTAGTTATATAGTCTTTCTTATCACGAATTGTAATTTGATCACTATTTTCTATTATCTTTACTATTTCATATACATCTGATAAAAATGAACAAACTATTCTAAGTCCTACCATATCATGGACATGTTCTTCTATATTTTTAGTTGTTAATTCATAACCTCTAGAAGTTAATTTTTTTGTAGCACTGTCATAACTTTTAATACGAGACTTTATATGTTCTACAGGATTATAATTATTTTTATGTTCATAATCCTGTAATAAAATACTAATTTGTGTTTCTAAAGTTTTTAGGGCAGCTGTATATTTTAAGATTAACCCTTCTAATTCTTTATCTTCTTCCATAAATCTCCTTTCTATAGACATAAAACTAGACTTAATTTTCTTCTAAGTCTAGTGTTTCTATTTCTTCTACTACAGCCATTTGTTGTTCTACAATAATTTTTAATTTGCGTTTAAATATCTTTACATTTTTCTCTAATCTATCCGCTTCATCTTCTATTTTTCTAGCTTTCAATAATGACTCTCCCACTATCCTTGAAGCATTATGTTTAGCATCACTAACTATAATATCTGCTTCTTCTCTTGCTAGTCTTTTAACATTATCAGCAGTTTTTTCTGCATTTATTAAGGATTGTTTTAAAGTATTCTCTAAATCTTCATAGTGACTTAACTTGTCTTTTAGATTTTCTATTTCTTTTTTTTGATCTTTACACTTTTTTATTATTCCTTCTGTTTCCTTAATTACATCTGTTACAAATTTATTAACTTCAGCTCTATTATATCCGTTTGCCTCATAATTAAATTTGTCCACTTATATCACATCCCTTAAATTCGGGTTCTTACCAATCAAATTCATCGTCTTCTTGTTTTTTAGCTCTTTTAGACTGTGGTTTTGGAGGAGCATCATCAGAAATTTCTCCTTCTACATTAACATTATTCGGTGTACATAAAAATATGCCTCCACCTAATTTTTGTAAATCACCACCAATAGCATATAAAGTACCACTTAAAAAGTCGACAATTCTTTTAGCTTGATCTGGTGTTACTCTTTTTAAGTTAACAACGACAGCATTTCTTTCTTTTAAATAATCTGCTATTTGTTGACTTTCTGAATAAGCACGTGGCTCTAGTAACATCATTTTGCTACCAGCAGTTCCATTTTCGTCCATATACTCTTCTCTACTCACTTTATAATACTCCTCCTCTTTAGTCTCTTCTTCATAATCTCTATCATCACTACCTATTAATTTTTTTAATTTATCTAAAGCCATATCTTATCCTCCTATTAACTATATATTATAGTAACATATTTTTTTTATTTAGAAAAGGTATTTAATTACTTTTATACCAAATATTTTTAATATCAACATTATTAGATAATGGTTCTGGATCTGCTTTTTGAAATTGCATATTAATTGGTACTTTAAAGGCACTACCAAAAGCTATTGCATTACCAGGTTTTAAATTTTTAAGTTGATTAGCTACTTCTAAAGAGATATTTGGAACCATATCTTTGATATAACTTAAATCTTTTGGATGTAATGTTCTTAAAATAACAAAGTTTGAACATTGTGATATTGCTGTATCTGATAGTTCACTAGGTCTTTGGGTAATTAATCCTAATAAAACTCCATATTTACGTCCTTCTTTTGTAATACGATCAAAAATATTATAACCAAGTATTTCAGTATCAGTATCTTTTTGAAC
>CALVKV010000003.1 GCA_944333305.1 uncultured Bacilli bacterium | reverse complement strand
TATATTTATATTTAGTGGGACATTTTTACTTATTTTTGAAAATTAAAACGAGACATTTTAACTAATTAATCACAATTAAATGTAAATATAATAGCAATAGCAATTGCTATTTTTTTTTTAAAATGATATACTTGTACTATGATGGGAGTGCTTAATATGAAAAAGTCTTATTTTTTGATTTTTGTATTTGTTATCATATTTATTTGTATCCCAAAAAATGTAATGGCTAAGGAAGAAGTAGGTACTTGTGTTTATAGTCTTGATACTGATACATTGTTGATGGATTTGGTAAGTGAATTAAATTTATCTGTAACTATCTATGATGATAAGAGTACAGGAGATAGAGAATTTACTGGTACTACTGCTGATGGAGATAGCTTTTACAGTCCGCTTCCTGTTAAACATAATAGAGGAGAAGTTTATTATTTATTAGAAGATTTGCAGCAAATTGAAATGCTTTATTCAGATGATTTATTTAAGAAGAATGGGGAATTCTATAAAGCATATGAAGAAGCTGGTGACTGTCCAACTATGCAATTTATATATGATTATAATACTAAGGAATTGTATATTTATGAAGGTAATTCTCAAGCGTCATGGTCTGGAGCGGCTTCTATTAATGTAGATACTCATTTGCCTGGTAGTAATGCTACTACATATTGTACACTTCAAGCTGAGTTGGATAATGTTCCTAATAATCCGGTAATATTTACTACTATGGTAACTAATAATGGCACTAAACAATATCGTATTGAAATGAATGAAGGTTCATATGTGGCTAATCAAGATGATCCGGCTATAGTTGGTAATTATGTTTTCAGAGTAAGAGAAGCTGATTGGGAGATATATTGGAGTGAAGACTGTAATCCTGAAACCACGCCTATGGTTTTGAGTGCTAATGAATACCATGATTATTCTAATACTATAATAATTGAGACTACATATGATTGGATCGATAGAGAATGGGAAGAGATGGGTGAAGAGGTTGGTCTTGAAGATTTTAATAAGTCTATAAGTTGTGAAGATATATTTGGTCAAGAGGAAGGTTCTCTTGGTTGGCTACTTAATACAATATTAGGATATATTAAAGTAATTGGTCCTATTTTAGTAGTTTTATTAAGTGCTATAGATTTTATAAAAGCAGTTGTTGGTACTGATGAAAAAGCTATGAAAGAAGCCCAATCTAAATTAGTAATTAGATTAGTCTGTGCAGTAGGTTTATTCCTTGTACCTACGTTAATTCAAGTATTATTATCATTTATTAATCAGACGGTATGTGCACTATAATATAAAAGTATAATATATAGAAGGAAGTGATAGGGTGTGAATTTTTTTCAAGATGTAGGTTTTTTAAGTGATGCTCTTAGATTTATTTTTTGTGGGTTAGATAATTTAGGCTATTTCTTACTAGATGCTGTTTATGATATATTTTTCACGGTATCTAATGCTAATATTTTTCAGGGGACTGCAATTAATACATTCTATTCTAGAATACAACTCATTTTAGGTGTCTTTATGATATTTATGCTTTCTATAGCATTTTTACAAATGATTGTTAATCCTGATTTGGCTAAGGATAAACAAAAGGGTGCTGGTTCTTTAGTTAAGAGAATTGCGGTTTCTCTTGTTTTATTAACTTTAATTGTTCCTGTAACAATTGAAAATACTAATGGTAATCCATTGAATGAACAAATAAATAGTAATGGTATTTTATTTGGTTTTTTATATCAAATTCAAAATACTGTTATTCAAGATAACGTTTTAGGTAAGTTGGTTTTAGGTTCAAATAGTGAAGCGAGTAATGGTACAGAACTTAGTAATATAGCAGATGTTGGCTCACAAATGGCGGCGACAGTAGCTAAAGCTTTTATTAGGCCTGCTTTAGGTGATGTTGATGAGGATTCTGTAACTGATAATGATACATATGAAACTAATGTAGCTTGTCCAGATCAAGCAGCTCCATATTTTAATAGCAGAGTTACAGCTGGTTCACTTGTTAATCATGTTAATGATACTTGTGATTATAATGGTAATGAAATTTATGTTTTTGATTATGCCATTTTAGGTGGTTTGCTTTGTTCTATTATTATGGTATTAATTATTTTAGGATTTACTATTGATGTTGCTGTTAGAGCGGTTAAACTTGCTATTTTGAGACTTATTGCACCTATCCCTATTATTTCTTATATAAGTCCAGGGCAAGAAAAAGATGGTGCTTTCAATAATTGGGTAAAAACTTTAACATCTACTTATATTAGTCTTTTTGTTAGATTAATAATTATTTATTTTGGAATTTATTTGATTATTATATTAACTGATTCTAATAATGATTTTTCATTATTACAAAGTAGTACAAGTGTATTTACATCATTCTTTGCAACAATCTTTATTATCATTGGTATCTTAATGTTTATGAAAGAAGCTCCTAAGTTTTTCCAAGATATGTTAGGGCTTAAAGGCGATGGTAAGTTATTTAGTGGAGTTGGAACTATTTTAGGTGCTGCTGCTTTAACGGGAGGGCTTGCTGGTTCTGTTGCTACTGGTGTTCGAGCTGGTTGGGCAGAAGGTGCTGAGCTTAGAGACAAGGCCCAAGGAAGGTTTGGAAAGCTAGGTAGAATAGGTGGGGGTATACTGACAGGTGCTGGTGCAGGTTTATCAGGCTTAACTAGTGGTATAGGTGGTGCTTTTGTTGGTACTAAAGCTCTTGCTACTTCTGATAAGAAAGTACCTAGTTCAGTAATCTCTGCTATGCAAAAGCGAAATGCAATGAGAGCTTCTCATTCAACTTTGCCAGGTCGTATTTCTAGTAGTGCAGCTGATATGTTTACAGGTTTATCTTTGGCAGAAAGAGATCAACAACTTTTGGACTTAAATAAAGAAGCAGCTAGTCAAGCTAAAACTTTAAAAGGACTTGAAGAAGAAGAGGCATTGAAGTTCGGTGATTATGGTGAAATTACTTTGAGAGATGGTACTGTTGGTCAATTTAACTATAGTGATTTATCAGCAGCAATGCAAAGTAAGGATACAAATGGTGACTTTACGTATAATGGTAGAGATTATAATGTAAGTTTGTTTGGTAATAATGAGATGGAAGCTATTAAGAAAGCACAAACTATTAGATATACTCAAGGTCATGTTGCAGCTGGTGTTCAGGATGGAGATAGATATGTAAATAATGGTAAAATTAGATCTCAAAAAAGGCAAACAGATTATGCTTTCAGGCAAGCTGGTGGAAAAGCTGCAGAAACTTATGGCAATGGTGACTACAATAATCTTGGAAAAGCGATTGGTGCTGCTAACGAAATCGTTACTGATATGAGTACTAATATGAAAAATGTTAAACATCGTGCTAACCATAATGCTAATAAGAATAAATAAGGAGTGTGATAATAGATGGATAATTATTTAATACCTGCTAATACGAAGAGAGGTACATTAATACTTGGTTTGTTTAAGCCTTTTGATTTGATACTTCTTGGTACTGGTGTTCTTATTTCTTTGGTACTTTTGATGACATTTCCAATGGCTTCTACTTGGCAAGTGGTTCTTGTTCTTATTCCTGGGTTAACATGTGCTTTTCTTGTTATTCCTATACCTAATTATCATAATATTTTAACTATAATTATAGAATGTTATACTTTCTTTACTAATAGAAGAAGGTTTATATGGAAAGGTTGGTGTGTTAAAGATGTCAAAGACGTCCAAAAAAGGAGCAATTAGTCAATATACTGAAGATTGGTTACCAATATCTAGTATTCAGAATGGATTTATTATTTGTGATAATAAACAGAAAGTAACAGGTGTAAAAATTACACCCCGTAATATATTTATTCTTGATCAACAAGAACAAGATAATGTTTTGATTGGTCTTAAGAATTTCTATAATATGATTGATTTTGAGTTTTGGTTAGTTGTTGCTGATAGGCCTGTTGATATTTCTGTCTATATGTCACAGTTGCAACTTTTGTATAATGAAGCAACTTCTCCTGCTATACGTAAACTTATTTTACAAGATATAGATAAAGGTAATATGTTTATGAATAATAATATCGTTGATACTGAATATTTCATTTTATTTAAAGATAGTAATGAAGATCTTTTACAAAAAAGAATTAGGCTTCTTATTAATGGTCTTGCTGGTTGTGGATTAAATGCTTCACAAGTTAGTAATGATGATTTAAGAATAATTATGGAGAACTTCTTAAATGGAGGAGTTTCTACTGAGTTTGGGACGGTGATGCCTGTATGAGTATAAGTTTAAAAAGTCAATTGGCTCCTAAAGGTTTAGAATTTAATCCTGCTGATTTTGTTGTTAGTGATAAGTATGCAACAATACTTTCTGTTATATCTTATCCTAAATTTATTTCTCCAGGATATTTGTCAACCTTAACATCTATGAGTGGTATTAAAATAGTTATTAAACATATTCCTGTACCATTTAATACAATGTCTAAAATGATTAATAGACAAGTAGCAGATTTGAGAGAAAAATATCGTCAAGAGAAGGATCAAACTGCTAAAGAGAGAATTAGACAAGATGCTGAAAGTTTAGAGGCTTTTATTTCGATGCTTGCTTCAAGTCAGTCTCGTATCTTTGATTTTCAAATGCATATTATGATAAATGCTGATACTAAAGAAGATCTTGAATTAAAGAAAGTTAATGTTAAGAATTATTTAGATGCAATGGAACTTAGGGCTATTTCTCTTAGATTTGAACAAGAGAAAGTTTTAAAAAGTATTTTGCCAATATTTCCTAATCAGGATATAGAAGAGAGAATTGGTACACCAATACCTACTCCTACTATTGCAGCGATGTATCCATTTATTTTTGATAGTATTAAAGATCCTGGTCTTTCTGTTTTGCTTGGAGTTGATTTTTCTGGTGGTGTTATTTTGTTTAATCAATTTCTTTATCAAACTAGGAAAGAAAATAATAGGAATAATGCTAATATGATTATTCTTGGTACTTCTGGTTCAGGTAAGTCAACTGCTGCTAAACTTTTACTTAGGACTCATATTAGAAATGGTTGTCAGATAGTAGCGATTGACCCTGAAAATGAACTTGAAGAAATGACAAGAACTTTTGGTGGGGATGTCATTGATATTGGTAAAGGTGGAGAGTATGGCCTTATTAATCCATTAGAGGTTATTATCGATGCTGATGATGAAGAGATTAGTCAGGGATTAGGTTATACGGTTTTGACTCGTACTTTACAGTCTTTGAGGGCTTTTATGAAGTATTATGATCCATCTATTGGTGAAGATGTTCTTAATATGTTTAGTGAGATTGTTCAAGATACTTATAAACGTTTTGGAATAGATTTTAATACTGATTTTTCTAAGTTTACTTCAGCTGATTATCCAACTTTTTCAGATGTTTATGCTACTATTAGAGGTAGACTTATGTCCTTAACAGAGCAAACTCGTGAAAAGGATATTATTCAAGCTTTAGAGCTTAAGATTAGACCATTAGTTAAAGAATTGAAATTCTATTTTGATGGTAAAACTACTATAACTGCTAATAGTGATTTTATGGTATTTAATATTAAAGAATTTATGAATTCTGATACTAATATTAGAAATGCTTTGTTCTTTAATATTTTAAAATATGCTTGGGGATTATGTTTGGATCCTTCAGTTAATACTATTCTTATGGTAGATGAGGCACATGTATTACTTAGTAATAATAATGAACAAGGAGCTGATTTCCTTGCTCAAGTACAAAGACGTGCTCGTAAATATAATACTGGTACTATTATAATTACACAACAGCCTAGTGATTTTTCATCTCCTGCTATTATTACACAAGGTAAAGCTATTTTTGATAACTCATCATATTATCTTGTTATGGGACTTAGAAAACAAGCAGTAGAAGATTTATCATTGTTGATAGATTTAAATGAAAATGAAAAAGATAGTATTAAAAGATACTCTCAAGGTGAAGCTTTGTTTGTTTGTGGTAATAGAAGAATGAGAATAAATGTAGTAGTTACACCTGAAGAGTTAGAATCATTTGGAAGCGGTGGAGGATTTTAGTAATTATATTAATTAATACAGTAAGATGACGAAGCAGTGGTGATTATATGAGTAAAAATAAATTTTTCCTTCAGGTAAAACTTGTTACTATAGGTTTAATATTTTCTGTTTTTCTTGTAGGTTTTACCTGCTTTTTTAGAATAGATAAAACAGTAGATGATGAAGATTTTGTTTCTTATAGTAATGCTGCTGAAGAATATTATGATAGATTAGATGAAGTATATGATGAATATAGAGAAGAAGAACAAGATGTTTCAAAATTAATTATTACTTCTGCTTTTTCAGTTATGTCTTCGCATATTCAAGATTTTTCTTATGAAGATATGAGTAAACGTAGGATGCGTAGAGTTGCTGATATATTACTTGATAATGCAGATGAAGAAGGTGAGGCAATTACTTTTTCAGATGAGGCTGAAAATAAAATTAAAGAACAATTAGCAGATTATTTTAAAAGTATTGATTCTGATCTTTCTGATATAACTTGTCAGTCAATGGCTAGTGATGTTTTTAATTATGTTGAAGATTATTTAGAATTTACTCAAGGAGTAGAAAATGAAAGTACTTCTTCAACTAGTTGTGATGGTAATTCTTATTGGTGGCCTATTGGTAGTGCTGAGACAACTACAGAAAATGGTGTTACTTTTGCTAGTGGAGATCCTGTAGCTTCAGAAATAACTGCTTTTTTTGCTGGAAATGATGATGTTCATCAGGGTGACCATGGTGCGATTGATATTTCTAATGATAATGGTGTAGGTGGTACTAATATTATTGCTGCAAAAGATGGGGTTGTAATTTATCCTACTGATGATGCACAGACTCAGTATGCTGATAATGGTTCTCTTGGTAATGAAGATGGCGGAGGTCTTGGAAATTATGTTGTAATAGAGCACTCTGATGGTAATTATACATATTATGGACATATGTCTCAGGGCAGTATTACAGTTAGGGCAGGAGACTCTGTTAAACAAGGTCAGGTTATTGGTACAATGGGTAATTCTGGTAATTCTACAGGTGTACATTTGCATTTTGAAGTAAGAAGTGGTGGTGATACACAAGCTAATAGAGTTGATCCATTAGATTATGTTAGTATTGATGACCCTCGTCCTAGTTGTGTTGATTTTTCTTTAGGGTCTACTTCTTTATCAAAACAAGAATTTATTTCTAAAATGGAATCATATTGTAGTAGTAGTGGTAATAGTGCTTTTTGTACTAATTTTTCAGATCATGCTGAAGAAGTTTATGATGTATCATTAGAATCAGGTGTTAATCCTGAACTTGTTGTTGTTACGGCTGGAACAGAACAAGGATGGGAAAAATGTGCAGGTTTATATAATTTTTGGGGAATTGGTATTCCAAATGGACAAAGTTGTAGTGCAGGTCCGCAACTTACGTCTTTAGCTGCTGGTATTCGTGAGTATGCCGATACTTTAGCAGAATATCAACCTGGTGGTAGTAATGCTAGCTTAATTGAAGAAAGAAATCAAGATAGGGAAGAGGCTGGGTGTGATCCTGCTGGTCATGGGCCTCCAGGAACGTTAGCAGGTATGCAATCTGCTTATTCTTGGTTAGGTACTTATCGTTATGATCCTGGTAGTTCCAGTTTAGGAGGATGTTATTATTTAAATATAATATATGGCTCTAATTATTGTGATACTGTTCCGACTGGTAATGATGTTCCTACTACTGTTTGTGAACAAAATGATTATACAGCTTGGCAATTGCAAGAAAAATTAGAACTTAGAAATACAATATTCGGGTTATAGGAGGCTAATTATGAATAAAACTACTAAAATTGAAGTAATAATTGCTATTTTTTTGATTGTTGTATTTGGTATTAGTCTTATATATACGAGAATTGTTGAAAGACAGGCAGAAGAGGAACAAATAGATACAACTGTGGTTGCTCTTGCTGATGTTAATCGTTTTTTTACTATTGATTCTTCTATTTCTAAATATTATTCTTATATCTATTCTAATGATAGTGATTCTCTTTTTAAAGTTTTAGATCAAGACTATGTTCAAAGAAATAATATTACATCTTCTAATATTTATAATTTTGTAGGAAGTTATGAATCTAATATGAAAAGTAGTTTAGAAGAAGCTTATCAAGTTAGTTCTTATAAAAATGTTTATAAATATTATGTTAAAGTAGCATTAAAATTAGAGACGTTATATACTTCAACGTTACAAGGATATGCTTATTATATAGTAACTATTGATGAGAATGATTTAACTTTTGCTATTGAACCTATTTCAGATATTATATATTTAAGTAAGATAGGGGAGAGTGATTCTTGATGGTTAGAAATGTTAAAATTATTGTATTTATAATATTTGTTTCTTTGCTACTCTTTTTAATCTTTCGTAATATCGGAAATGTGGAAGATGCAAATAGAAGTTTACCTAGTGAAGAAGAATTAAGAGAGTTTAATAATGTTCCATCTAAAAATTCTGCTAATAGTTATGAAGTTAAGGATATACCTGATAGGGAACTTGCAACCATATATTATAATCATTTTAAAGATTTGGTTGTTAATAATGAAGAAGAAGCTTATGCGAGAGTTAGAAATAAAGATGATGTTTCACGAGAAGATTTTGAAGAGTTTAGGGCTGATTTGATAAATAACTATTATAGTAATAAAGTGTCTAGTTATAGAATTACAAATAGTGATGGGAGTTCTATTTATAGGATTGTAAATAGTAATGAAGAGACAATTACTTTTTATGTTGATGCTGTTTTTAAATATGAAGTAGAATTATTACTTTGATAATTTATTAATTTAACTTATAATAAAGTAAAGGTGGTGGTATAATGCCAGAAGAAGTAGAAAATTTGGAAGATGAAAATGATGTAAATGGGCTTGAAAATTCTTCTTCATCATCACCTCGAAATGCTAATGCTGATGGTAAAAATAGTAAAGCTGTAAATAATATTATAGATTTTAATAAATATAAAAGTAGAAAAAAAAATAAATCTAAAATTGATTCTGATTCTCTTAGAAATAATTCTGGTACTGGGGTTAAATCATCTTTATCTAATAAAGGAAGCAGTGCTCTTAGTGGTTTGAAGAATAAAGCAGGTAATACAATGCTTAATAAAGTTGCTAATGCCCATCCTGCTTTAAAGGCACTTAGTACTATTAACAATGTTAAGAATGCTCTTGGTGGAAGAAATAATAATAATGCTAGTAATGGTGGACTTTTAGGGAGAGGTCAAGATAATAATCAAGATAATAATACTTCAAATTCTACATCTAGTAATAATGAAGAAAATAATAGTGGTGCTAATGCATCTACTACAGAGGAATCTAATGATAATAATGAAAAAAAATCTTTTAATCCTTTAGGGTCTCTTTTTAGTAATAGTCTTTCTGGTAAATTTAGTTTATTTGGGAAAATACCATTACCAGTAAAACTTGGTTTAATGTTTGGTGGGCCTTTTTTATCATTATTAGTTATATTAGTCCCTATTATTGCTATTTTAAGTTTCTTTAATGGACTTTTTGGTGCTGATACTGCTTTAGCTAGTAGTAGTGGAGTAAGCAGTATTGATTATGGAGATTATGAACTTGTTTCTGATGGTGATGAAATACTTAATGAAGCTTTAGATACATTTTTGGAAAGTCATGGTACTAGTCTAGAAGAATTTAATAACTTAATTGCTTCTAATGTCGAAGATTCTGGTTATGGTACTAGAGCTGGTGTTGTCGCTTCTGCTGTTACTTTAATTGCGGAACTAGGTAATAATTATAATGTTAAAATTCCTTATTTCTGGGGCGGAGGACATGGTACTGTCTCAGAAGGAGCTGAAGCTAATTGGGGAAGTGGTAGATGTTTTAAGGCTGCTAATGGTAATTTATATACTCTTTGTGGTCTTGATTGTTCTGGATTTGTTACTTGGGCTATTTATAATGGTGGTTTTAATATTTCTCCTTTAACAACAGGAGGTTTTCAAAATTTATCTGGTGCTGAACGTGTTGAGTTAGAAAATAGTGCTGTTTTGGAACCAGGTGACTTATTAGAGTCAAATAATCATGTAGTGTTAGTAATATCAGTAGAAGAATCTGGCTATATTTGTGCTGAAGCTTCTGGAAGAACAACTGGCGTGTTATTTACAAGTAGACCATTTGATATATCTGGTTATTGGGGTGTAAAGATGGATGGTTTTTATGATACACAGGCAAGGAGTTAGATTATGAAGATTAAATATTTTATTTTGATATTGATAATTTTTATGATGTGTGGTTGTACTGCGGAAGTTAATCTTGAAATAAGTGATAGTCAAGTTAGGGAAAGTGTTGATATTACTTTTTATCAAAATGCTATTTATTCTAAAGATATAATAAAGTCTTCATTTAGAAATTATATTCCTATATATGCAACTGATGTGATTGTTGATGCTGAAGAGGATAGACCATTTCCTAATATTAATTATTATGAAAAAAGTGAAACTGATTTAGGTAATGGATATAAATTTAATTATAAATATAATTTTAATATAGATAAATATGAAGATGCTAGAACAGTTAAAAATGGTTTTAGATCTTATGTTATTTCTCTTAATGAGAATAATCATACTATTTCAATAACGACTGATAATAATGGTTTATTATATTTTGATGATTATCCTGAATTAGAAGAAGTGAAAATAAATATTAGAACTAATTATAAAGTATTAGAAAATAATGCTGATAGTGTAAATGGTAATATTTATACTTGGGTATTTAATAAAGACAGTAATAAAAGTATTGATATGTTAATAGATACTTCTAATAGTAATAATAGTTTTGTAGTTATAGAAACTTTAAATAATGTATTTCCAATAGTTTGTATAGTAATAGTTGTTTTTGTTGTTTTTCTTTTGTTACTTTTAAAAAATAAAAAGAATAATAAAATATAATTAAATTTTTGTTTCCAAATTAAGAAAATATTGGTATAATAAGCGTAGGTTTTGAACCTTAGACGGAGGGGAATGTCATGAAGTTAAAATTTAGAGCTGATAAAGATGATGTAATGATTTTTGTCGTTTTTGCTATATTTTTACTTTATATAGTAGCGATAGGTATTGTTAATTTACATAGTTTTGCTACAGAGGGGTATTTTAGTGGTTTAAATCCGCTTCCTGCTTTTACTCCTAGATTTTTATGGATGACATTGCTTATTTATTTTGTTACTTTAATTGGAATGTTTGTTAGTGTTAAATCTTATTTCTTTGAAGTTGAAAAGGGTTTTGGTTTTTCAACTGAGAAAAAAGATAAAGGATATTCTAGATGGGCTAAAGATAAAGAGATGAAAGCAGAACTTACTATGGTTACTCCACAGCAGGAAACATCAAATGCTGCTGGTGTCCCTTTAATGCTTAATGAAAAAGAAGCTTGGGTTGATAATGGGGAGTACCATACTTTAGTTATTGGTTCTACTGGTTCTGGTAAAACTCAGACTGTTATTAAGCCTACTGTTAAATTACTTGCTAAAGCAGGAGAGTCTATGATCATTACTGACCCTAAAGGTGAGATATATGAATCTACTGCTAATATGCTTCGTGATAAAGGTTATGATGTACAAATTCTTAACTTTCGTGATCCTCAAAATGGTAGTAGTTGGAATCCTTTGTCACTTCCTTATAGAATGTATAAAAATGGTAATCAGGATAAAGCAATAGAGTTACTTGATGACCTTGCCTTAAATATTCTTTATGATGAATCTAGTAATAATAGTGATCCTTTCTGGGAAAAGACATCAGCTGACTACTTCTCTGGTGTTGCTTTAGGTCTTTTTGAAGATGCTAAAGAGGATGAAATTAATATTAATAGTATTAGTTTAATGACTACAGTAGGTGAAGAAAAGTTTGGAGGTTCTACTTATATTAAAGAATATTTTTCATTTAAAGATCCTGCTAGTGCTGCTTCAATTAATGCTTCTAGTACTATTAATGCTCCAACAGATACAAAAGGCTCAATTTTATCAGTATTTAGACAAAAAATTAAGTTATTTGCATCGCGTGAGAATTTATCAGAAATGCTTAGTCATAGTGATATTGAGCTTGGTGATATTGGTAGACGTAAAACAGCATTATTTATAGTTGTTCAAGATGAAAAGAAGACTTATCATTCCCTAGTTACAATTCTTTTAAAACAATGTTATGAGACTTTAATTGGTGTGGCACAAGAAAATGGAGGAGAACTTCCTGTTAGAACAAATTTCTTACTTGATGAGTTTGCAAATATGCCACCACTTAAAGATGTTACTACAATGATTACAGCAGCACGTTCTCGTCATATGAGATTTACAATGATTATTCAGAACTATGCACAGTTAAATCAAGTATATGGCAAAGAAAATGCTGAAACTATTAGGGGTAACTGTGGTAATATTATTTATTTAATATCTGCAGAGCTTGCAGCTTTGGAAGAAATATCTAAGATGTGTGGAGAAGTTAAATCTAAAGATGATGATAAAACGGCTAGTACGCCACTTGTAACTGTGTCTGATTTACAGAGAATGAAACAGTTTGAAGTTATTGTTCTTCGTATGAGAATGCAGCCTTTTAAGACTAAATTTACACCTGATTTTAAACTTAATTGGGGTAAGGAGTATCCTAAGGCTAACTATCCGGCACGTGAAAAAATGCCTGTTCATACTTTTGATATAAAAACTTTTGTTAAAGAAAAGAAGAAGGAAAAATTACTTGAGATGATGAATAGTACTGGATCTAATGGTACTCCTGCTGGTAATAGTCCTGCTGGTTTCACACCTCCTAATTTATTTGGAATAGGACCTGGTGCTAGTAATGTTAGTAATGCTAGTAATCCAGTTGGTAATAATGGGCAGATGCCTAGACCAGCTAATCCTATGAATGCAGGAAATAATAATGTTCCTTCATTCTTCAATCCTAATTTAGAATCTAATAATGTTAATAATAGTACTCCTAAGAAACCTACTTTTGATGTAGATGAATTAGTTAAGAAAATTGATGCTAAGATTGCAGAATTAGAAAAAGAAGAAGAGATGAATAAACAAAAACAACAGAAATTAGAACAAGAAAGGGATAAAGATTTTACTTCAATTTCTCCAGTTAAAGAAGTTGTTAATACTGAAAAACAAAATACTTCAACTGTCAAAGAACAACCTAAAAAAGAAGTTAATTTAAGTTTAGATGATGCCGATGATGATGACTTCTTTGATGATTTCTTTGATGAATAGAATATAAATATTAATTAAAAAAAGAGAAATTCTTAAGTAATTTGAACTTTAGATTTCTCTTTTATTTATTGTTGAAATATTTTTGCATATTTTTAAATGTTATTATTGATAGTTGTTCTATTGTTTCTGTAAAGGTTTTAATATCCCCAATTTCTAAAGGGGTATTTTTGTAATCTGTATTAATATTAATTTCTTCAATTACAGCATAATAAGATAATTTTTGAGATTCATTAATATTAATTGGTGGATAATTATTTTTTATTAATTCATAGTTCATTATTAATCTTGCAACCCGTCCATTTCCGTCACTAAATGGATGTATATTTGTGATTGCCATATGTAGTTTAACTGCTCGCTCAAATACGGTTAAATCTTGCCATTCTGTTTCATATTTTTCTTTTAGATCATTCATTCTTTTGGAAACAAGTTGGGGGGGCGTAAATTCTATTTCTTCACCATTACTATTTATTAAATAATTTTCATTTGTTTTATAGTTACCTGCATTCTTTATGATATTATTACCAATAATTTGATGTAAATTTTTAATTATAGTTATAATATCTATATTTTTGTCTAATACTTCAAAAATATATTTAAAGGCATTTTGATGATTGATAGTTTCATTAATTTCTCTTTTTTTATTAATATCTTTAATTTTTTTTAAGTCATAGGTTTTATTTAATATTTCTTTAGTATCATTTAAAGTTAATGTATTATTAGTGCCTTCTATACGGTTAGAATGAAAGGTAAATAGGACTCCAAAGTGATTAATTAAATAGCTATAATATTCTTTTTTTATTGGCTTGCTAAAACTAGAAATTTTATTTTGTATTTTAGCTAGATCAAAAATTCTATCCAACATAATAATTCTCCTTTGTATATATTGTATCATGATTTTTAAGATGTTATAGAAAAAATTTAAATTTGTTGTTGACAAATTTCTTTGTTATTAATATAATGTTAATAACAAGTTTAATGGCTTGCTTATTTCTTAATTTTTGATATTAATAAAAAGTTAATAAGAGGAGGGATAATTATGAAAGTTGAGAATTTAAAAGTTTATAATAAAGCTTTAATCGTTGTTGATATGGTTAATGGCTTTGTTAGGGAAGGAGTGTTACATGATGATAATATCGCTAGAGTTATACCTAGACAGATAGAACTTATAAGAGAATATCAAAATGTTGGTGCGCTTGTTATCTTTATTCAAGATACTCATACTAAAGAATCTACAGAACATAAGAGATTTCCAAATTACCACTGTTTAAAGGGTAGTGGAGAAGAGGAAGTAGTAGATGAGTTAAAACCTTTTACTCTCTTTAATAATACTATATGTATTCCTAAGAATAATACAAGTTTTATGGAATCAGAGTCTTTTAGAGATGTGATGGAGGAAGCGGTTAATATAAAAGAGTTTGATATTGTAGGATGTTGTACTGATATTTGCATATGTAATGGTCCTATGGGACTTGCATGTTACCTTGATGAACATAATAGAGATAGTGTTATAAGAGTACATAGAGATGCTGTAGCGACTTTTGCCGAAGATGATAGACAAAATTATGTAGAGGCAGCTTACTTACTTATGGAACAACAAGGAATTCAGTTAGTTAAAAAATTTTAAATATTGATATTAATATTTTGATAAAAAGAAAGGGATGATTTAAATGAATGAAAGAAATTTAACTTTATTAACTGATTTATATGAACTTACAATGATGAATGGATACTTTGATATGAAAAGGGATGAAAGGGTAGTTTTTGATGTTTTCTATCGTAAGAATCCATATGATGGGGGATATGCTATTGTAGCAGGACTTGAACAAGTAATAGATTATATTAAAAATTTACATTTTGAAAAGAGTGATATAGAGTATTTAAGAGAATTGGAACTTTTTGATGATGAGTTTTTAAAATATTTAGAAAACTTTAAATTTACGGGTAATATTTATGCAATTAAAGAAGGAACTGTTGTCTTTCCAATGGAACCTTTATTAAAAGTAGATGCTCCTATAATAGAAGCTCAACTTGTGGAGACAGCTATATTAAATATTATTAATCATCAAAGTTTAATTGCTACTAAAGCATCAAGAGTGTGTGAGGCTGCTAAAGGTGATGCTGTTATGGAGTTTGGTCTTAGAAGAGCGCAAGGACCTGATGCAGGTGTATATGGAGCAAGGGCTGCTGTTATTGGAGGATGTTCATCTACTAGTAATGTACTAGCAGGTAAAGAATTTGATATTCCTGTTGCAGGTACTCATGCTCACAGCTTTATTATGAGTTTTGATAGTGAATATGAGGCTTTTAAGAAATATGCAGAACTTTTTCCAAATAATGCAACCTTGTTAGTAGATACTTATGATACCTTAAAGTCAGGTGTACCTAATGCGATAAGAGTATTTAAAGAATTAAAAGATGAAGGTAGGATGCCTAAAAAATATGGAATAAGACTTGATAGTGGAGATTTAGCATATCTATCTAAAAAGGCTAGAATTATGTTAGATGAAGCAGGATTTCCTGATGCCACTATCTGTGCTTCTAATGACTTGGATGAATATCTAATAGAAGATTTGAAAAAGCAAGGGGCTAAAATAAACCTTTGGGGAGTAGGTACTAGCTTGATTACTTCAAAAAATTGGTCTAGCTTTGGTGGAGTTTATAAACTAGCTGCCATTAAAAAAGGTGGGGAAGTTATTCCTAAGATTAAACTTAGTGAAGATGCTGTAAAAATTACTAACCCAGGAGATAAACAAGTATTTAGATTTTATGATAAAGAGACTGGTAAGATTAGAGGAGATATTATTGGCAATACATATGAAAAATATAATGAAGATGAGACAACTACAATGTTTGATCCTGTAAATACTTGGAAGAGAAAAGAGTTAGAAAAAGGTACTTATACAGTAAGAGAGTTGTTAGAGCCTATATTTATAAATGGTGAATGTGTCTATAAAAGTGATAGTGTAATGAATATTAGAGATTATTGTACTAGTGAAAAAGAAACTTTGAGTGAAGAGAATAAAAGATTTGTTAATCCTCATCCTGTTCATGTTGATTTAAGTTATGACTTATGGAATGTTAAAAATAAAATGATAGATGAAGAAAAGAAATTAGTTAAAAAGTAGGAGTAGATAATGCGTAAAGAAAAGTTAAAAGAGTTACATAGTTATATAGAGGAATTAAAGGTTATAAAAAGAGAATTAGTTGGAGAAGATAATAAAGGATATATTAAAGTTAGGCGTTATAACTTGTTACTTAATAATAATATTACTATAGTAAGAGATAAAATAATAAAAGGTAATAGTAATGGTAGTGCTGTTGTTACATTACCTGTTACTAAAGATAGAGAAGTTCTATTAGTAGTACAACCTAGAGTAGTTAGGGAAGGTGTTTTAGTAGAGTTACCTGCTGGTTATATAGAAGATAAAGAAAATCCTATAGAATCTATTAAAAGAAAACTTTTAGAAGAGACAGGATATACTTCTAATAATATTAAACATCTTTCTTCTTATTATCAAGATCAAGGATGTAGTGATGCTTATAATCATACTTATCTTGCTCTAGATTGTGAGAAAATTAAAGAACAGAATTTAGATAAAGATGAATTTATTAGATATTTCTTGTGTGATTATAGTGAAGCTTTAGAACTTGTAGATATGGGATATATTAAAGATATACAGTCTAAATATACTTTAGAGTTATCTAAACAATATATAAAGAGGTGATGACGATGAAAAAAATAATTGGTATGACTTTTCCAAGACAAGATGTTACTTTAGGATTAGAACCATCTTTGTTAACAGTTCTTCCTGATGGAGATAATGTTATGTATTCTATGGAGAATATAGACTTTGATGATAATAATGTCCAAATGTATGCTTGTTCTGTTTATATTACAGGAATGAATGAGTTTAAGAAGTGGGCTTTAAAACATGATAAAAATAAAATTATTGTAGGAGGATATGAACCTACTATTAATCCAGATGAGTTTTTACCTTATGCTTCTAAAGTTATTGTAGGTCCTTGTGATGACTTTTATGCTACTATTAATCAGGAAGGTGCTATTGTAAAAGGGATTACTAATTATAAGAAAATACCTAGATATGATTTATATGATATTAGAAATAATCAACAAATTATACCAGATAAATTAAAAGATGATGTTTGTACTTCTATTAATACATCTCAAGGTTGTCCCTTTAATTGTGACTTTTGTTGTAGTCCTTTAATGTGTGATAGGTTAATGTCTAAACCTATAGAGTTAATTGAAGAAGAGATTAATTATTTAAAACAATATAATCCTAAGTACATTTTTATTCGTGATGAGAATTTTCCTTTACAAAAAGACTTTAAAGAAAGATTAGAAGTTATAAGTGGACTTGATGCTAATATATATCTTTTCGCTTCTGCTAACTTATTAAGTGTAGATACAGTAGAATTTATGAAGTTACATAATGTTTATATGGTATGTTTAGGACTTGAAGATATTACTGTTAATTATGCTAAAAATAAAGAGTTAGATAAAGCTTGTGATTTACTTCATAAAAATAATATTATGACTTATCTATCTTTTATTGTTAATCCTTTAAAAGTACATAGTGAAGAGGAAAGTAGAGACTTTTATGATAAGTTATTAGAAAGATTTTATGAATTAAAACCTGAAATGGTATGTGGTAATTTCTTAATGCCTTTTAGAGGTACTAAGATATGGGATCAATATAAAGATTTAGTCAGTACTGATGACTATGATTTATATACTTCTAAAAGTGCTTTCTTAGAGAAAGATTTAGAGATTAGAAAAAGAATGGAATATGAGATGTTTTATTATCAGTGGGAATACTATACTTCAGAATTTTATAAAGAGAATGTTAGAGATTTCTTTAAAGAAGATACTCTACATTTAAGATTTTTAGAATTAAAAGAGGAATTTGAAAAGAAAGGTATTCCTAAAAGTTATCAAAAATGTTTAAGGAGATGATTAGATTGTTAGAATATGGATTTGTTAGAGTAGGGGCAATTGTTAATAAATTAGTACTTGCAAGTCCTATGGATAATGTTAAAGAAATAGTTAAAATGATTAGAAAAGCTGATAAAGAAGGTGTTTCTATTGTTACTACTCCAGAACTTGCTCTTACTGGTTATACTTGTGGGGATTTGTTTTTACAAGATGAATTAATTGAGGAGAGTGAAGATGCTTTAAGACTTATTATTGATGAGACTAAGAACTTAGATATTATTTCTATAGTAGGAATGCCTGTAAGAAGCAATAATCAGTTGTTAAACTGTGCAGTTGTTATAGAAAAAGGTAATATCTTGGGTATTGTTCCTAAGACTTATATACCTAATTATAGTGAGTTTTATGAGAAGAGATGGTTTACTTCTAGTATTGATTTAAAGAATAGTGAAGTTAATCTATTAGATAAAACAGTACCTATTTCTACTAAGTTAATATTTAAAGATAAAAAATATAAGGAAGTAGCTTTTGCCATTGAGATATGTGAAGATTTGTGGTCTGTGTCTCCTCCTAGTAATAATCATGTTTTAAATGGAGCATCTATTATCTTTAATCTATCTAGTAGTAATGAGATAGTTGGTAAAGATAGTTATAGAAGAAATCTAGTTTCTATAGAGTCTGCTAAAACAATATCAGGCTATATTTATGCAAGTAGTGGTATTATGGAATCTACTTCTGATTTAGTATTTGGTGGGGCTTCTTTAATCTATGAAAATGGTAAATTACTTAAGTCTAATAAACGCTTTGAGATAGAGAGTGATTTAATCTATGCTGATATTGATGTTAAAAGATTAATTAATGAAAGATGTCGTAATAGTAGTTTTGCAGGAAGTCTATATGATGGTGACTATAGAGTAGTTGAAGTTAATGTTAGTGATAAAATAAAGAGCCTTGACAGGACTTATAAGATGTATCCTTTTATACCTACAACTGATAAAGAGAAGAGGTTTGAAGAGATATTAGAAATACAAAGTAGTGCCCTTGCAAGACGTATTCTTCATTTAAATAATACTAAATGTGTTATAGGAATGTCTGGAGGACTTGATTCTACTCTTGCTTTCTTAGTTATAGTTAGAGCCTTTCGTAAACTTGGTCGTGATAATAAAGATATTATAGGAGTTACGATGCCTGGCTTTGGTACTACTGATAGGACTTATCTAAATGCTATTAATTTGGTTAAAGAATATGGGGCGACTTTAAAAGAAGTTAGTATTAAAGAGGCAAGTTTACTTCATATGAGGGATATTGGTTTAGATGAATCTGATAGAAGTGTTACCTATGAGAATATCCAGGCAAGAGAAAGAACCCAAATACTTATGGATATTGCCAATATGGTAGGAGGTATTGTTATTGGAACAGGTGATTTATCTGAACTTGCCCTTGGATGGTGTACTTATAATGGCGATCATATGAGTATGTATTCTGTTAATTCATCTATTCCTAAGACTTTAGTAAGACATTTAGTAGGTTATGTCAAAGATAATAGTAGTGATAAAAGAAAGAAAATATTAACAGATATTTTAGATACTCCTATATCTCCTGAGTTATTACCACCTGATGAAGCAGGTAATATCTTACAGAAGACAGAGTCTAGTATAGGTCCTTATGTTTTACACGATTTCTTTTTATATCATTTGTTAAGATATGGAGCATCTTTTAAGAAAATATATTTACTTGCTAAATTAACTTTTAAAGATAATTTTAGTGATGGTGAGATAAAGAAATGGTTAAAGGTATTTGTTAAACGCTTCTATACACAACAATTTAAAAGAAATGCTGTTCCTGATGGAGTTAAAGTAGGTACTATTAGTTTATCTCCTAGAGGGGACTTAAGAATGCCTAGTGAAGCAAGTTATGAGAGAATTTTAAAAGAGTTAGATAAAATGTAGAAATTAGTTAGTCTAATTTCTATTTTTTTTTTTTTAACTGTTGACAAAAAAGAATGTTATTAATATAATGTTAATAACAGAAATAAATCTGTAATTATTTTTACTCTTTTTCTTATTAATAAAATGTTAATAAGAAAAAGAAGGAGGTATTTATGAATAATTTAAAATTAATAGTGTTAGAGAATATTAAAGAGTTAGGAGAAAAGGTTAATAGCGATTTAAAATTGATTAGAGGAGAAAAAACTAATTATATGATAACTGTTAAGGAAGATAGATTTTCAAATGGTGAGGGAAAAGTAAAGATAGAAGATACGGTTAGAGATAAAGATATTTATATTATCTCTGATGTTGGTAATTATGATATTACTTATAACATGCATGGGTTTCTTCATCATATGGGTCCAGATGAACATTTTCAGGATATTAAAAGAACAATCCTTGCTTTATCAGGTTATCAAGAAAAAATAACCTTAATAATGCCTTTGTTATATCAAGCAAGACAGCATAAAAGAAAAGGCAGAGAATCACTTGACTGTGCTCTTGCTTTACAAGAATTAGAACACCTTGGTGTTAATCATATAATTACTTTTGATGCTCATGATCCTAATGTTTCTAATGCTATTCCTAATTTACCTTTTGAAAACTTTTATCCAACTAATACTATTTTAGAAGACTTGTTACAGAGTGAAGATTTAGTAGATATTTTAGTCATAAGTCCAGATATGGGAGCGATGGAGAGAGCAAGGTACTATGCAGAACTTTTAGACAGTGATGTAGGAGTTTTCTATAAAAGACGTGATTTATCAAGGGTTGTTAATGGTAAAAATCCTATAATTGAACATACTTATATGGGTAGTGATGTTAAAGATAAAGATATTTTAGTAGTAGATGATATGATTGCATCCGGTACATCTATGTTAGAAGTAGGTAAAATGTTAAAAGAAAAGAAAGCTAGGAAAGTATATTTTATTGCAACCTTCGCTTTATTTACAGAAGGAATAGAGGCTTTTGATAAAGGATATTTAGATAATACTTTTGATAAACTCTATACTACTAATCTTTCTTATATACCAAAAGAATTTAAAAATAAGCCTTGGTTTCATACAGTAGATTGTTCAATGAATATAGCCCAAATAATTAATGCTCTACATAATAAAGAGTATCTAACACCTTTATTGAATGGTAAAGAAAAAATATTAAAGTTAAGAGGTGATAGGACTTTATGAAAATAGGTGTCTTTGGAGGTAGTTTTAATCCTCCTCATAAAATGCATAAGAATATAGCATTAGAACTTATTAAAAAACATTATGTAGATAAAGTTATCTTTGTACCTACTGGTAGTAAATATAAGTATAAAAATAATCTTTTAAGTGATGAAATAAGATTTAAAATGTTAGTGTTGATGTGTGATGATAATAAAAATTTAGAGGTTAGTGATTATGAATTAAAAGAAGAAGTTGTTTATACTTGTGAGACTCTAGATTATTTTAAGAATAAATATAAGAATGATAATATTTATTTTATATGTGGTACTGATAACTTAAGTTATATAGATAAGTGGAAGAGGGGAGAAGATATTCTATCTAATAATAAACTATTAGTTATTAAAAGAGATACTTTTGATATTAATACTTTATTAGATAAATATAAAGACTATAAAGATAATATAATTGTTACAGATATAAAAGAAAATGAAATATCTTCTACTAAAATTAGAGAAATGATATATAATAATAAAAGAGTTGAAAATTATTTAGATAAACAAGTTGATTTATATATTAGAGAAAATAATTTATATAGAGGAGGAATTTAAATGAATTTTAAAGAGATTATCCATATTTTACAATTAGGACAAAAGACTATTGCCACAATGGAGTCATGTACTGGTGGTGGTGTTGTTAATGCTATTACTGATATGGAAGGTGCTAGTGAAGTTTTAAGATTTAGTGCTGTTACTTATTCTAATGAATATAAAGTTAAGATGGGTGTACCTAAAGAAGTTATTGATGAATATACTGTCTATAGTATGGAAACAGCAATAGAGATGAGTAAAGCGATTAGTTCTTTTGCAGATAGTAATTATGGTATAGGAATAACAGGTAAACTTAATAGAAGTGATCCTAATAATCCAACAGGTGATGATAATACTGTTTATATTTGTATATATGATAGAGATAATAATAAATTTTATAAAGAGAAGATGACTGTTAATAAGGAAAGTAGAGCTTTAAATAAAGATTATATTATCGATAAGATTATAACAATGTTACTAGATATAATTAAGTAATATTTTTCTTAAAATTGTGTTATAATCAAATTATGAAAAAGAAACTTTAATTAGTTTAATCTGCATAAAGAAAGAGGAATTTATGAAAAGAGAAATTGGCTGTAATAAAAGTGCAAATGGTACTGTATTTGGAGGAATAGATTCTTCCTTTAATGGTATGTTTACTGATGAGGATTTAGTTCGTATTAGTACAGGGTTAGGAGATTTTTATAGTTGTACTTTAGGAGATATTTCTTCTGCCTATAAAATGTTAGAGGAAAAGGTAGCTTTGTATGCACCTCTTACTGTAGAAGAGGTAATACCTTTAATTTTTCAGGTAGTAAATGAGTATTTTGGAACTTTTGATAATGTTAAAGAAAGAATGAAAAATTATCCTAATCATGATGATGTTTATACAAAAGGAACTAGTCATGGTAAAGTTGCAAATCTTAAAGGAAAAAATGCTGGAGTTTGTGTAGAAAGAGCAATGTTATCACAAAATCTACTTAGAAGTTGTGGAATAGATTCTTATTATAAAGCTTCAGGTATTATTAGAAATAATGAAAAAGAAATTCATGCTTATAATATTATTACTTTAGCAAATGATGAACATTATATTTTTGATGCTACTATTCCTACTGTAAAAGATGGAGAAATAACACCTTTAATTTGTAAAATACCAGATTATGTTTTTGATAAAATTATAAGTCCTAGTTCATCTATTGGTTATGCAGTATCTCTTGAACATTATAATCCATTGCAAAATATAGAAGAGGCTATTATCTATGATGCTGGTCATCAAGATGAAATATATATAAGCGAATCATCAAAAGTGATTAAATAGTTAAGTAGAAGTTATTCAGTAAAAAAGGAGAAGTTATTTATGGAAAAAGTATATAAAACTGAAGAAGAATTTTTAGAACATTACGATGCGAAAGCATTTGATCAGTTATCAATGACTGCAGATATTCTTTTAATTAGTGTATCTAGTGAAGAGACAAGTAATTATCGTAAAAATAGTAAAAAGATGATGAGTATACTTTTAGTAAAAAGAGATGATTATCCTTTTAAAGGTAAATGGTGTTTACCTGGAGGTTTTTTAAATCCTAAAACGGAAACTTTAGAAGAGTGTGCTAAAAGAGTATTAAAAAGGGAAACTAATCTTTCAAATATCTATTTAGAACAATTATATACTTATGATGCAATTGATAGAGATCCAAGAACAAGGGTAGTATCAACAGCTTATATTGCTTTAGTTGATAAGAATAGATTAACAGAAATGCTTAATCCTAATGCTTGTTGGTTTGATATTCTTCTAATAGAAGAAAAAGATAATATAGTAGATATTTCTTTAACTAATGGAGTAGAGAATATTAATCTATCAATTAAAAAGACTTTAAGAGAAAAGACTACTGA
>CALVKV010000002.1 GCA_944333305.1 uncultured Bacilli bacterium | reverse complement strand
TATATAAATAGATAAATATGCCGATAAAAATACCTACACCAAGAATTACAAAAATATAATTATTAACAATAAAATCACTAGCATTCATAACAAAGGTTGTGATAGCAGGAATTTCAGCATCATTATCTTCATACATTTCTACAAAGCTTGGAACAATACTGACTAAAATAAAGATAATAACACCAATGGCAATACATAAAACTATTATTGGATAGGTCATTGCAGATACCATTGATTTTCTAGTTTCTTCTTTAGATGTATAATAGTCTGCCATATCGTCCAAAACCGAAGTTAAATCACCTGTTAACTCCGCTGTTTTAATCATATTAACTAAAAGTGTCGGAAACTTATCTCCTTGGCGTTCCATAGCGGTAGATAGATTCTCCCCTTTTAAAAGTTCATATACAACTTTCTGATATACTTTTCTTTGTTCTGGCTTCTCACTTTGTTTTTCTAATATTCTAACTGAATCAATTAAGGCAATACCAGCTTTTAAGTAGGTAGATAACTGCGTAAGGGAAAATGAAAGATCGGCAGAATTAAATTTACCACCTATATTAATATCAATATCATAAAACTTACGAGGCACTACTTCTAAGACTTCATACCCTTCATTTTGTAAAAACATTCTTACTTCATCAGCATTGGGTCCTTCAAAAGTACCATTTATTATCTTGCCATTGCTTCCTTTTATTTTATAACGATAAGAAATTTCTGGTTCTTTATTAATAACTATTTTAGAAGCAGAGTTTAGCTTTGTAGCATTCAACATTTCTTCTACTTCTAGGATAGCTTTTTCTTCTTCTGTCTTTTCTTTTTTCTTCTTTGTTACTTTACCTCTACTTAATTTATCAACAACTGCTAAAACACCACTATAAGCATAACTTAAAATACGTTTAGGAGAAAGTAAGATATAATGGACTATGTGATATATAAAGATAAATGGCATTGCAATTATTTCCATAACCTTCTCCTCCTTATTCTTAAAATAATTATATCACTCTCTTTTTATATTCACAAGTAGGAAAAATTAATCATATATTAAAGTAAAAGGAGAAACAGTGATAATTATGTATAATCAGTATAATATGGGAATGCCTAATTACAACTATATGCCAAGAAGAGGTATAAATTGGAATAACATTTTAAATAACACACAAAGAACACTTGGAATAATAAATCAAGCGATACCTATTGTATATCAAGTAAAACCATTACTTAGCAATGCAAGAACTCTTTTTAGAGTAGCATCTTTTATTAATGATAATGGTGATGAAGAAGAAAGTAATGATACTATTAATGAAAATAATTATGAAAGCAATATAAGTTATAATGAAAAAAAAGATAGCAATGGACCTATATTTTATTTATAGGACTAGCTATCTTTTTTATATTAATGTATTAAAGTTTTACCTCTTCTTTTAATAGCTTAATAAATTCATCTATTGTAACTGTAGTAGTATCTTTTTCTCCGTGACGTCTATAACTAATTGTATTATCAGTCTTTTCTTTATCTCCAAGAATTAGAGTATAATTAATCTTTCTAGTTTGGGCTTCTCTTAGTCTATAACCTAATTTTTCATTACGATTATCTAACTCTACTCTAATATCATTTTTCTTTAACTCTTCATATACTTTACTTGCATACTCTCCTTGATATTCACTAGATACTGGAATAACTATAACTTGTACAGGACTTAACCATAAAGGAAGATTACCTTTAGTCTCTTCAAGAAGGAAAGCAATAAATCTATCAAGAGAACCAAATATCGCTCTATGGATAACAACAGGTCTTCTCTTACTACCATCTTTATCAATATAAGTAAGTTCAAACTTCTCTGGTAATTGATAATCTAATTGGACAGTTGATAGTGTTACATCATGACCAATAGCACTTTTAACTTGAACATCAAGTTTAGGTCCATAAAAAGCTGCTTCTCCTTCTGCTTCATAGAAGTCTGCACCTATTTCTTCTAAAACTTCTCTTAATTCTTGTTCGCTTTTCTCCCATAACTCATCATTTCCAAAGTATTTTTCTTTATTATTTTTATCTCTTAAAGAAAGTCTAAAACTATAATCTTTAAAACCAAAGTCTTTATAGACATCAAGTATTAAATCAATAACTGCTTTAAATTCCTCTTTTATCTGTTCATTAGTACAGAAAATATGAGAATCATTTTGGGTAAAAGCTCTTGTTCTTTCAATTCCACATAAGGCTCCACTTGCTTCATATCTAAAGTCATTAGCAATTTCTGCGATACGTAGTGGTAAATCACGATATGAGTGAAGTGAATTTTGATACATCATCATATGATGAGGACAGTTCATTGGTCTTAAAACATAAGCTTCATTGTCAAGTTCCATAGCAGGAAACATATCATCTTTATAGTGATCCCAATGACCACTAGTTTTATATAAATCAACACTGCCTAAAGATGGAGTCATAACATGTTTATAACCATGTTTTAATTCCTTATCAGTAATATAGTCTACTAATGTACGTCTAACAAAGAAGCCATTTGGTAACCACATAGGTAGTCCCTTACCTACTAAATCAGAAAACATGAATATTCCTAATTCTTTACCTAATTTACGGTGATCTCTTTCTTTTGCTTCTTCTAACATTTCTAAATGTTTATTTAAATCTTCTTCAGTCTCATAACATACACCATAAATACGTTGTAACATCTTATTTTTAGAATCTCCTTTAAAGTAAGCACCACTTACTCTTAGAAGTTTAAAATGTCTTAACTCTTTTGTTGACTCTACATGAGGACCACGACATAGGTCAGTAAAGTCTCCTTGGGTATAGCAGGTAATTACTTCATCATCTGGCATATTATTAATTAAATCTATTTTATAAGGATCATCTTTAAATTTATCAAGAGCCTCTTCTCTAGTTAACTCATGACGAATGATTTTTTTATTACCTTTAGCAATTTTCTTCATTTCTTTTTCGATAACAGGTAAATCATCATCTGTTAGAGTCTTATCTCCTAGGTCAATATCATAATAAAAACCGTCTTCTATTACAGGTCCTACCCAGAACTTTGCCTCAGGGTATAACTTTTTAACTGCTTCTGCTAATAAATGCGCACAAGAATGATTTAGTGGCATTAATTTTTCACTTTCTTTAATATTTATCATATTTCATCTCTCCTTTTTATTAGTTTTTTATCTTTTTCTTCTATTTCTAATGGTATAAAACTAGCAATGTTTTTGTCGTTACATATTCTTAAGGACATTGTATCATCTATATTATAAGTTTTATTTTCTTTTCTATCAATTAAACATTGTCTTTTTAAACTAATAGCATATCTATCGCTAGTATGAATTAGTCCCATTACACTGTCTTCAAGCTTTATAAAAGCACAGTTTTGAATTACTTGTGATAGTCTTCCAACTAAAGCCGTATTGGATAATTCTTTTAACATAGTATAGCTTGTTTCTTTTTCTACATTTTCGGCAGCTATTTGTCTTTCTGTCAAATGATCACATAATTTAGGTAACTCTTTTTGTAATGTTTCCAGTACTACTTCTCCATCTTTGTCATAATTAAGAATGGCATTTAAAGCATAGTGATTTAATAGATCTGGTGCTCTTCTAATTGGCGAAGTAAAGGTTGCATATCTATCTAATCCAAGACCATAGTGTCCTATACTTTTATTATCATAATAAGCTCGTGTCATTGACTTTAACACTATTTCAGAAATGAAGGTAGCTTCTTCTTTGGTTGCATTTGTTAAAATACTTACAAGTACTTTCTTTAAAATATTGGGATTAGTTATAGAATTTAATCTGTTAATTACTACTTTTTCATGTTTTAGATTACTTTTTAATTTATCTAATTCTATATTAGTTGGGGGTTCATGATTCCTATAAACAAATGGTAATTCTAAGTAATAGGCATAGTCGGCAACAGTTTTATTAGCCATAATCATAAAGTTTTCAATTATTGATTGAGCAGGACCTTTTTCATTTCCTTCTAAAGACAAGAGATTACTAAATTCATCCATATTGAAGCCATATTCACTAGTCTGTAAAAATAAGGAACCATTTTCTATTCGCTTATTTTGAATAATATTAGAAAGTCTTTGCATCCTAAATAATAGTTGATAGAATGGAAGATAATCATAATCATATTCTTTACCTGATAACAAATTATTGACACTATCATAACTCATTTTATAGTTGCTATTAATTATACTATTGAATATTTCAAAATCTAAAACATTACCATTTACATCTATTTTCATCATACAGGTTAAAGCTAATTTATCTGTACGAGGATTAAGAGAACAAATTTCATTAGATATTTTTTGAGGAAACATAGGTATTACGGCATCAAGCGGATAGACACTTGTCCCTCTTTTGGTGGCTTCATTAAACAATGGTGATTCAAAAGGTACATAAGAAGAAACGTCGGCTATACTGACATATAAGTAATAAAGTCCCCCTTTTTCTTCTAAACTAATGGCATCATCTAAATCTTTGGCATGATGGGAATCAATTGTTACCGTAACTAAGTTTCGCAAATCTCTTCTTTTAGAAGAATCTGGTTTATGATTTAAGAAAAGAATATTTTCTGCTTCTTTAATTATTTGGTTATCAAACTCCAAAGAAAACTTATTCTCTGTAGCACTATTTATAGTAGCTTCATTATAGCTAGATGTTAATTTTTCTTTTATATCAAGGTAATATTTTCCTTCTTTAAACTTTAAGGATGCTAAAACTAAAGAACCAGATTCATATTCTTCTTTAGGAATAGAACTTATCTCAAAATATGTTGTTCCTAAAGGAAGCCATTTTTTAACTCCTTCATGCTCTATACATTTAAATATATGAGTATCATTTTTTCTTTTAATAATATTTAAAACTTTAACTTCGTCTAAAGAACCTTTAGTGCCTAAATGTATAGAAACTAAATCTCCTGGATAAGCACTTCTCATATTTTTACTTTTAATATAATATTTTTTGTTTTCTACTTGAATATAATATTTTCCTGATAAATACTCTTTTTTTATTATACCTTTAGCAAGATAATTATCTTTAGGCAAAGATTCTCTTGTTACAATCCTAATAATATCTCCTTCAAAATACTTTTTATAAGTTTCTGTTCTTTTACTTTCTCTTTTTACTACATATATAGTATCGTCTTTTTTTAATCTATATTGCCTAAAATTTTTAATATTCATTCTGCTACTTTTATTTATACTAATATAAAAATTACCTTTATTAGATATTTGGAGTTTTCCATGATATAAATCTGAGTTATGGGGAACTTTTATATACATATTGTCTTGATAAATTATTTTACCTGCTTTTTCTAATTCGAATAAAGCATCTAAAAAAGCATCTTTATCACTATCTTGTATTTTTAATGTTTTATACAATCTACTAATACTTACAGCTTGATTATTTTTCTTAAAAAAATTTTCTAATAGTTCTATTATATTCATAATATCTTCCCCATGACTTATATAATAAAAAGGATGATACCGCTAGGAGTGCTTTACACTACACGATACCATCCTTTTTTAACTTAATTTAAATAACGGCATTAACCGGAATTACTTTGCATAATTCTACTCGTTAAGGTAGTAATAAAAGAGCTTTTCTTAACTTTCACCAGCCGTTAAGTCTCTAAGATTAAAAGGATTCTTTTACCGGGTCCCTAACTAATAACGTATTTATAAATATTATTTTACTACAAATTATTGAGTTGTCAAATTATTTTTATTTTTCATACCTTGCTTCATTTAATAGAGTATCTAATGTAACTAGAGTAAACCCCCTTTGTTTAATATAGTTAATTAATATTTTTAATTCATTCATATTACTTTCTGTTAGACTTACACTAATAATGCTCCCACTTCTAAGGTTTCCTTTGGCATTACTGTATATATTATTTTCTAGTTTTATAGTAGGTATAATTGTATGCATAGATAATTTGCTGCATAAATTTAATATTTCTTCATTATCATAAGTAGCGTAACAGTATTTTGGGGTAGTACTAGTTAGTGTTTTTACTTTATCAATTGAAGCTTTAAATAATAATTCATCATAACTATTATTATAACTTAAGACTTCTACTTCATTTTGATTTGCCACTACTGTAGTCACAAAAGATGTATTTTTATCAATATATTCTCCGTCAATAAAGAAAGTTGCAACTATTCCCATTTCTTTTAAAATATTTATTACATTATCATTGTAACTATTAGTAGTTACAGGAAAAACTAAAGCAATGTTGGTACTAATGCCATTACCACTAGAAATATATTTATCATAATAATCATCGATAGAAATAGATGGTGTTACTTCTTCAAATACCAAAAGAGCTTCATTATAACTACCATAACTTTTCATCTTAAAAAAGCTTTCTTCTGTATCTACCACAAGGCCATTGTATCCTGGTATTAAATAATCTCCATCTACTTTAGCATTAATGGCCTCTTCTTCTTTAGTATTGCTATTATTCTTTATTTCTTTCATAATGGGGTCATTAGATTCTAATAAAACAATAGCTTTCTCAGTATAATAAAAAGAAAAAAGAACAAGCGCGATAACTAAAGTAGCTTCTATTACCTTTTTCGTAATAACCACCTCTTTATAATTTATTATAAAAGGCGATAAATTATTCTAAGGATATAGTGCAAAATAAGCATCACTTGCTCTTTTACTAATTCTTCTTGTTACTAGAGTAGAATAACTATTTCTTGAATTTTCCCAAGTTGAATGAGGACTAGTTACTGTAATAGACATTTTAGGACTGTTTGATGGAGCATAACCAACAAAGGCAGTAGAGACAGTATCTGTATCATTAATACCATCATCATTAGTATCTTTAGCACTTTGACTTGTTCCTGTCTTACCAGAAGGATCATGAGAGTCATCTATATAACCTACTCCTAAACCATAGCTTGTATTCATAACAGCATAAAAGCCTTCTTTAACTCTATTTAAATATTCTGGTTTTGTAGTAACAGTATTTAAAACATTGGTTTCAAATGTATATATTGTTTCCCCTAAGCTTTCATCATCAGTTGCAGCGTGAACTTCTTTTAAAAGATGAGGTTGTAATCTACTACCTCCGTTAGCGACTGTTGAAATATATTGGGATAATTGAATTGGAGTATAAGTATCATATTGACCCATAACAAAGTCAAGAAGTAAGCCTGGAGCTTTATTATCACTTGTATATCCTAAGGACTCTACTGGTAAATCTATTTCTGTTTTTACGCCAAGACCAAACTCTTTAAACGTATTACGATAAATATCAAACGCTTCTTCATTAATTACTAAAGGTTGATTATAAGCATAAGTTGCTCCTGCTACTTTCATGGCTGTTTTAAACTGATAGACATTACTAGATAAAGCTAGGGCATCTATATCATTAATTCTACCTAGAGTTCTCCAAGAACACTTCTGTGGTGTTCCTGCTATTTTGATACATTCATCTACTTGATACTCCCCTATAGTAATTGCTCCTGTATTATACCCTACTAACATACTAGCACCTTTGACAACAGAACCACTAGTCATTGGGTCAGTCATAATACCAGTAGTACAGTCTACAGTTTTATAGCCTCCATTACCATCACTTACAGCTTGACGACCTGCCATAGCAAGTATTTCTCCAGTGTTTGGATCTTGTATTACAGCATAACTTCTATCATAATACTCTGTATTAGCTTGTCCTTTTGTAGATAATATTTCTTCATTTAATATTGACTCTAGTTGTTGTTGTAGTTCTATATCAATAGTAAGAACTATGTCATTACCTCTTTTACCTTCACTAACAAGTTCTAACTCATGAGAATTGATAGTCCTATAAATTGCTTTGGTACCTTTTAAGTATTCTTCATACTGTTCTTCTATATAACTGGTACCTACTATATCATTTAAAGAATATCCTTTTGCAAGATACTCATCTTTTTCTTCACTGGGAATAGTACCAATATTACCTAAAATAGTTCTAAAAGTATCTCCATAATTATAAACTCTTTCCCAACCAAGTTTCGTATTAAAGCCAGGTAAGTCTTCATTATTTTCAGCGATATAAGCATATTCTTCGTTTGTTACATCATCATCTTTAATAATTTTATCATCATAAGAATATCCCTTATTCATTAAATAATATAAATAACTAGCTTTATTATCTTCTTCAGTAAAAGAAGATAATTCTTCATCTGTTACTCTTTCTATTTTAAGTTCATAAATATCATCACTATCTAGTTTTCTTTGCTCATACTTTTCCCATTCTTCTTCCGTGATTCTATCATTCATATTATCACTATTTTTAGCGACAAAGAACTCTCTTTTATTCCTATCTGTTAATTCATCATAATCTAAAGATAAATGTGCTGATACTTTATAAGCTAGTTCTATTTCTTCTTCAGTTCCTCTATCATTATCTTTATTATAATAGATAGTCTTAACAGCTTTATTGTCTACTATTACTTTACCATTACGGTCTAATATTCTACCTCTTGGCGAACTATCTCCTTCTACTATCGTAGTAGCAAGAGTGGTAAGTTCTTCTTCATAGTGAGTTTGTTCTCTTAACATTACCTGATAAAGACGAAGGGTTATTACTAAAAATAAAATTACTAAAACACTTCCTAAAAAAAGAAATCGTTTTTTATAGGTTGAGCCATTAACGGTGTATTTTCTATCTTTTCTGTTAATATTTTTTTTGTTTACTTTCTGTTTTATTCTCATAACTACAACACCTTCTTTCTTTACTAGTTTATCACATAATTTTTATTTTACTACATATAAATTAATGAAAGGTGATAATTTTGATAGAAAGAATAATTAAAAATAATATTAAAATATTAAATCCTCATTTAGTAATGGGATATTTAGAAAGTAAAAACATTTATCCTACAGAAGATGAAGCAATTGTTATTTGTAATTTTTTAAAAGAAAATTATAATATTCTGTTAAGAGATAATAGTATTTTATTAAATTTAAAAGGTAATATTAGAGATGAGATATATAGTGGTGTGTCAACTCTTATTATGAATTTAAAGAATACATATTTATAAGCACTAAAATTATGATATAATCTATCATAGGAGTGATTGTTATGAATAAGTATGGCTTTACTCTAATCGAGCTTATTGCTACTATAGTTATTATGGCTTTAATATTACTATTAGTGGTACCATCAATAACTGCTTTAGTAAATAATAATGAAGAAAAACAATATCAATATTATGCTGATGCTTTAGTGGAAGCGACTGAAATTTTTGTAGGAAGAGAAGGAGAAGATATAACAAATCTTGGTACTTTAAATTTTACGGGTTGTGTTGATATTAGTTATAGTGAATTAGTTAGTGCTAATTTAATAAGTGCTTATCAAAAAGAAAATATAGATTGCTCTAATGCGACAATTAGATATACTAAAGAAAGAAAAAAAGAAAGTTATAGTATTAATTTAACTTGTAGAGATACTAGTACTAATGAAGTAGTTTACACTATTAATGAAATACCTAATACTACTTGTACTGTTACTGCTTACTAATACTTCTAATTAAACTTATTTCTTCTTTATATGGAGCTTTTCCATCTATATAAGGTGTTTCTAATATTTTAGGAACATCTTTTAATTTATCACAATCAATTACTTTCATTAAGGTATCTAATCCTATTGTACCTTTACCTATATTTTCATGTCTATCTTTATGAGATTCTATTGAATTTTTACTATCGTTTATATGAATACATTTAATTTTATCTATACCAATAATTTTATCAAAAGATTCTATTACTTCATCAAAATTATTTAAATCATAGCCAGCATCATTTAAGTGACATGTATCAATACAAACACCAATTCTCTCTTTCTTAGTAACTCCATCTATAATAGCTTTTATCTCTTCAAAGTTTCTACCTACTTCACTACCCTTACCTGCCATAGTTTCAAGCAAAATCATTACATCACTGTTATCTTTATTTAAAACAAGATTAAGAGCTTTAATAATGTTAGAAATACCAGTTTCAACACCCTCTCCTACATGGCTTCCAGGATGTAATACTAAATATTTAAAACCAAATGTATTAACACGTTTTAACTCTTCACTTAAAAAGTTACATGAGAAGTTAAATTTACTCTCATCACCATTAGCAAGATTAATAATGTATGGAGCGTGAACTATTACATTATTTTTATCAATACCATTATCACTCATCAAAGCATAAGCTTTCTTAACATTATCTAAATCAATACTACTTCTAATAGTATTTTGCGGAGCTCCTGTATAAAACATAAAGGTATTAGCATTATAACTTAAAGCTTCTTTAACACTTCCAACTAAACCAGTGTCTTTCTTGTATCCTACATGTGAACCTATTATTAACATAAATATATACCTTCTTTCTATAGAAATTATAAGTTATGAAAGAAAAAACATCAAGAATTTTGATGTTTATATTGATTTAATGATAACACAAAGTAAATTAACATGTAAAGTATTTATCATTACAATTTACGTTATTTGTTTTTATATTCTTTAATAAATTTTTCTCTATATTCTAAGATTCTATCTTCTTTAATCGCCTCTCGTAATTCTTCTGTTAATTTTATTAAAAATCTAATGTTATGAATAGAAAGAAGTCTTCCTCCTAACATTTCTCCAGTATTAAGTAAATGTCTTATATAAGCTTTAGTATAATGCTTACATGTATAACAGTCACAAGATTCTTCTATAGGAGTAAAGTCTTCCTTATATTTAGCATTATTTAAATTAATTTTGCCATTTCTTGTAAATGCCTGTCCATGTCTTGCTATTCTTGTAGGTAGGACACAATCAAAGATATCTACACCTCTAATTACTCCTTCTATTATATCAATAGGTTCTCCTACTCCCATTAGGTATCTTACTTTATCTTCTGGTAAATAAGGAATAGAATAATCTATCGCTTTATACATATCTTCTTTAGATTCACCATCATTTGCAACTCCACCAATACTGTAGCCATCAAAATCTAGCTTAACTGTTTCGATAGCAGAATATTTTCTTAAATCTTCATATGCTCCACCTTGAACTATACCAAATAAAGATTGATTAGGATTATTATGTACTGCTTTACCTCTTTTAGCCCATCTAATAGTACGTTCTACACTATTTTTTAAATATTCATAAGTTGCACTAGCAGGAGGACACTCATCAAAACTCATTGCAATATCACTATCTAATTTGTTTTGAATTTCAATTGATTTTTCAGGGGTTAAAAATAATTTTTTACCATCGATATGGCTTTTAAAATGGACTCCTTCTTCAGTAATGTCTTTCTTTTTATTTTTGGCAAGAGAAAATACTTGAAAACCACCACTATCAGTAAGGATTGGTCCATCATAATTCATAAATTTATGAAGTCCACCTGATCTAGCCACAATATCTTCTCCTGGTCTTAACCATAAATGATAAGTATTAGCAAGAACAATACCTGCCCCTGTTTCTTTTACTTCTTCAGGGCTTAATCCCTTTACAGTTGCTTTTGTCCCTACGGGCATAAACATAGGTGTTTCTACTGTTCCATAATTAGTTTTTATTGTACCTAGTCTTGCTTTAGTATTTTTTTCGGTTTTAATTAAGTTATATTCTATCTTCATGTAAACACTACCCTTCTAATAAGTTATCTACTACGTCTATTTTCATTGGTATAATCATAGTTTTTAGTTTCAATAAATATTAATCTTCTTTTAGCTTCCATTACTTTTTTACTTAATTCTAAAGACATTTCTTTTAAAGTTTTTTCTAAGAGATAAGCTCTATATTTATTTTTTACAAGCTGTCTAAACTTCTCTATTTCATTTAAAGCTTCATGATAAGCAGTACCTGTATCATCATCACTATTTAAGTAAAAGTTTACCATCTTTAAGAGTTTTAAATATTTTTTATATACTTTATTACTAATAAATACTTTTTGCATCTCTAGGCTATATATAGACACTTTATTATCATGAGACTTAATAGTTAATTCTTTTCCTAAAGTTAACTCTCCATTATAAGTAAAACTCTTTTCTATTACTAAATAATTATTCACATGAATCATCTCCTTCTAATAGGTCAGGTCTATTCTTCTTAGTCATCTCTATTTGTTGTTCTCTTCTCCACTTATTTATCTTTTCATGATTTCCATTAACTAAGACATCAGGAACAGATAAACCCTCGTAAACTCTAGGCTTTGTATAAGTTGGATAGTCTAATAAATTATCAGTAAATGATTCATTTTCATAACTTTCTTTTCTTATAACACCATCTATTAGTCTTGTAATAGAATCTATTATGACCATAGCAGGTATCTCTCCTCCTGTTAAGATATAATCTCCAATAGATAGTTCTAAGTCACAGATTGTCTTTATTCTCTCATCAAAACCTTCATAATGACCGCAAATTAATATTAGATGTTTTTCTTTAGATAAATCTAAAGCAATAGACTGCTTATATAACTTACCACTAGGTGTTAATAATATTACTTTAGAATTATCACTTCTTAAATCTTTAACAGCATCGAATATCGGTTGACACATCAAAACCATCCCAGCCCCTCCCCCATAAGGAGTATCATCTACCTTTTTATGAGGGTCTTTACTATAATCTCTAATATTATGAATATTAATCTCTACTAAATTATTATCTAAGGCTCTTTTAATAATAGATTCACTAAATATATTATTAAACATATCAGGAAACAAGGTTAATACATCTATTTTCATGACTCCCTCCTATAGAAGTTTAACTATAACTTCTTTTTTATTGCTATCTATTTTCACAAAATCTTTATGATATGGTACTAATTCTTCTCTATTATTTATTAATAATCTAAGTATCTTATAATTATTACCAGTCTCTTCTACATCAAGAATCTTACCTTCTTTTTTATTAGTAGTAATAACTTTATAAGTAATAAGCTCACTATCTAAAATATCTTCATCTTTAAGATTTATTTCATCTTTAGATTTATAAACGCTCTTACCCTTCAAGAATAATACTTCATTTATATTAGTAAATCCTAGAAATGTAACCATATCATAATCTTTATGAACTCTATAACTAGTTATTTTATAAGCCTTATCATCTATAATTAAATTACTTCCTATTTTAAATATTTCATCTCTTTGTTTGGTAGTTAAGTTGTCTTTTATTCTAAGTTCACCCTTAATACCATGAGTATTAACTATTTTACCAACATATATCTTAGTCATCTATCTCATCCATTTCATATAAAATTATACTAGTTGCAACTCCAACATTTAAACTTTCAACAACACTATTCATAGGTATATAGATGAATTTATCACTTGCTTCTAAATACTTAGGATTAACACCGCTTCCTTCATTACCAATAATGAGAGCGAAGGTACTTTTTTCTTCTTGAGATAGTTTCTTTACATCTATACCGTATTTAACATTAGTAGCATAAACTGGTATTTGCAATTTTTTTAAAATAGGAATTAATTTATCAATAGAATAGAATACTATAGGAACATGGAAAAGCATCCCTTGGGTCGCTCTTACTACTTTAGGCGAATAAACATCTACAGTATTACTTCCTATTACGATAGTATCTATATTGAAAGCGGCGGCACTTCTTATAATAGTTCCCATATTTCCAGGGTCTTGTACTTCATCAATAATAAGAATTCTTTTTCCTATAGTTGTATCTATTTTCTTTTCACATAAACCTATTATCTTAGGAGGAGAATTTAAGGCGCTTATTTTTTTTAGTACTTCTTTAGATACTTCAACTTGTTCTACATCAAGTGGTAATACAACGCCTTCTTCTAATAAGACTTCTTTTAACATACCAGTTTTATAAGCTTCTAAGACCAAATGTTCTCCTTCTACAATAAATTCATTATGAAGATCACGATACTTTTTCTTCTGTAATTTATAATAGTACTTGACTTTCTCATTATCTAAACTAGTTATAACCATTTTACTCCTCTTCTCCATATTTATTAGTTAATTTTCTCCACTTCTTATAATCAGGGCAATTTTCTTCTACTACAGCCCAGAATTTTTTAGAATGATTAGCTTCTACTAAGTGACTTAATTCATGATAAATAACATAATCTAGACAACCTATTTCTTTAGTAAGTAATTCTGTATTAAGGGTTATAACATGGGTTTTAATATTACAAACACCCCATCTTGAAGTCATTTTTCTAAGTCTAAGGGTGGGATGAGGTATTCTTCTTGAAAAATTATTATAACACTTTTCTAAATGTTCACTAAAGATTCTAAGAGCTTCTTTTTTCTTCCATTTATCTAGATTAAAGTCTCTACTAATAAAAACTTTCTCTTCACCTAATTTAAAATCACAAAATTCTGTATATATAATATCATATTTTTTACCTAAATAGTAAAATTCACTATTAAATTTTATCTTTTCTTTAACTTTTTTTATCATTTTTCTAATAGAATCATAATTATCTTCTATTACAGTCATTACTTTTTTATTAGGTGTTAAGGTATTACAAGTAACATAAATAGTTAAGTCATCTTTAACTCTAATATAAATATTTTTAGTAGTTCTTTTCTTTACTATTTCTAAATTATAGGTTTCGTTATCTATAGTTAAAGTCATAATATCAGATCCTTACTTGCTTAAATTAATTATTTATGATAATATGAATATGTAAAAAAAATTTACATATTATAAAAAGGGAATACCTAGCTTTGAGCTGTTAGGTACTACCCTGTTATTGTTTGGTTAGTACCACTCTAAGGAGTAGGTACTATTTTTATTAACATAAATAATAAAACTATTATTACGAAAATAAGTGAAAATATGATATAACATAGAAATCTTTCAAGTCTTCTCATATTATCAACTCCCCTTTCACATTATGAAAATATAAGTTATGGGGATAGTACCTAAACAACTAAGTATTCCTAGGTAAATAATAACACAGTTGTATCTTCAAAGCAACTTAAAGATTTATTTTATTATAAATCTTATTATAAATCTTTTTTCTTTTAGCATATGTTTTCATCTTGTCTAATTGTTCATAATATAAATCAATATTTAAATTTTCTTCCGTCAAAGGAATATCAGAAGAAACAGTAGTTTCATAAAGCGTTGTTAAATGGTTACACAAGGCGATAAAATTCTCTCTTTTAAAAGTTTTATATAAAGGCGACATTCTATTAGCAAGACCGCAATAATCAAATAGATATTGATAGTCATCTAATAGTGATCTAATATAAGGAATAAAATAGTCATAATTATTTTTATATTTAGTATCATTATTATCGTCTTGATCGAAGATATGAATGTTATCTTTTCTTAATTTCTCAAAAAGTTTTCGAGCTTTATCTTGAGTTCTAAATTCATTAAAACAGCAATAAACACCATCACTAAGAAATGATTTATTTGTTAAAGTCATTTCACTTACATGAACTAACTCATGAAGCGTTATAAGGTCTAGTCCTTCAGTTAACCTTAATTTAAGAACGGGCAATGATACTACAGTTACATTAGTATCTTTTCTCACTTTATATCTTAAAGTGGTAGCATTTTCTTTATCATCAAGATATATTATCCCTGTTGCCATAGCAAGTTTAGCAATTAAAGATAAGTTTTTAAATGATTCTAATCTTGAAAGTATTTTTTGACCGAATAAAGTTTCATTAATTATATTTTGCTTTATTAATTTTTCTCTTCTTTCTTCAAACTCTAAAAAACTTTGTATTTCCTTTTCATCGACTAAAGGTGTTAAGCCTATACTTTTACAAGTATCAAGATAGTCTTGTTGTATTTCTACAAAGGCATCCCTTATTTCTTTATCAATGTTAGAATCTTTAATAATTTCTTTTATGCCTTTAGAGAAAGATTCAAAATGTAAACCTAAGATAGCATTTCTATTTTGATTATAAAATTTCTTATTTATTTGTAACATTTCTATTAGATAAGAATCTGTATCTTTTGCAAAGCTTTTTCTAACTGTTGTAGATGCCAGATGATAATCCTTGTTTAAAACATAATATTCAAATAACTCTTTATGTGTTTTAGGATTATATCCTATATCTTTTAAAGTTTTAAAAGCAACTGGTGGTAAAGTATCAAAGAAGTAAAGAGCATTTTTTATGCGGTGAGCGATTAAATCTTTAGATCCTTTATGATAGGAACTTGCAATTAAATCTATTAGATAGTCTTGATATTCTAAAAAGCGTTTTTCGGGATTTAAGATTCTATCTAAATCTAGCATTCTATTTGCGGTATTCAAAATAAAAATCTAATATTCTAACCATATTCCCATCAACTGCCCCCATTTTTTCAAGTTCTTCATCGATGCCCATTTTTCTTAGTTTATTACTAAATCTTTTGATACCTTCATCAGTGAATTTAGTCATTTTAAATAGTTTCTCTACTTTTTCGCCCTTAATTACAAAGTCTTCCCCAACTTTATCAATTGTAAATGGCTTTTCCTCTTTAAACTTATATAAGACATGAGACTCAAATGCATCATCTTCATAAAGGTTCTCATTCTTAATAGTATCTAATAAATCGCTTAGATAGTCTACTACTTTACTAAGTCCATCACTAGTTAAAGCGGTTACTTCAAAGATTTTCTTATCTTTGACTTTAGCTTTAAATTTATTAAGATTTTCTTTAGCATTTGGCATATCCATTTTATTAGCAACAATAACCATAGGTTTAGTAAGAAGTTTCTTATTAAATTCTTCTAGTTCTTTATTTATTAATAGATAATCTTCATATGGATCACGACCTTCAGTACCAGCCATATCAATGACATGCAGTATTACTCTAGTACGTTCAATATGTCTTAAGAATCTATCTCCTAATCCTTCACCAATGCTCGCTCCTTCTATTAGCCCTGGTAGGTCAGCCATAACAAAAGTTTTACCATTAGATGCACGAACTACACCAAGATTTGGTTTAAGTGTTGTGAAGTGATATTCTGCTATTTTAGGTTTAGCTTTACTCACTTTAGAAATAATAGTACTTTTACCAACACTAGGAAGACCTACAAGGCCAACATCGGCAAGAAGTTTAAGTTCTACTTTAATAGTCCTCTCCTCTCCTGGTTCTCCATTTTCAGAGAAGTTGGGAGCGGTATTGGTTTGAGTTTTAAAAGCAGTATTACCACGGCCTCCTCTTCCACCTTTAGCGATTAGAGCTTCATCATTTTTACCCTTTAAATCGGCAAGAATAAGGCCTGTATCTAAATCAGTTACAACAGTTCCTTGTGGTACTTTAACTACTAAAGGTTCGGCCCCTTTACCATGTTGATTCTTACCTTTACCATTCTCCCCCTTTTTACCTTTTATCTCTTTTTGATAACGTAAATCTAAAAGAGTATGAAGTCCTTCATCTACTTTAAAGATAATATCAGAGCCATGTCCTCCATTACCACCATAAGGTCCTCCCATAGGTATATATTTTTCACGACGGAAAGCAGTACAGCCATCTCCACCATTACCAGCGATTACTTTAAGTGTTACTTCATCTACAAACATGTTAACACATCCCCTCTAAAACATAACTGTATTATACCATAGAGAAAAGAAAAAAAGAAGAGATACTCTTCTTAGGCCACTATTTATTCACTTACTGGATAAACAGAAACTTGTTTCTTATCTCTTCCTTTACGTTCAAACTTAACGATTCCATCTACTGTTGCATATAAAGTATCATCATTACCACGTTTTACATTAACACCTGGGAATATCTTAGTTCCTCTTTGACGATAGATAATACTTCCTGCAGTTATATATTCTCCATCAGCAGCTTTCGCTCCTAATCTACGTCCAATAGAGTCACGTCCATTAGATGTAGAACTTTGTCCTTTTTTATGAGCGAATAACTGTATGTTTAACTTTAAAAATTCCACTTTAGTCCCTCCTTACTGTATCTCTATATTTTCTTTGTATTTTAATTCTAATTCTTTTAGTAGTCTTAACATATTTTTAAGTAGTGATTGTGTTACTCTATCATTACTCAAAACTTTAATAGTTAAGCCTTTACTACTAGCTAGATAAGTAATAGTACTTTTATCAATAGTAAGAATACCGTTAATTGTTGTAGTAACAATCGAACTAACAGCACTACAAACTATATCTTTACCATAATCATCATACATGGCATGTCCTAATATGCTTATCTTTTTAAAATAACCTTTTTCTTTTTCTACTTTTACTCTAATCATAATTAACCATTAATCTTAGTAATTTTAATTTTAGTATATGGTTGTCTATGTCCCTGAGTTTTACGGTTACTTCTAGATTTGTTCTTATACTTAAAAACACGTATTTTCTTAGCTTTACCATTTTTTAAGACTGTACCTTCTACAGTGACATTAGATAAATAAGGGGAACCAACTTTAGAGTCAAGCATTAAAACCTCTCCAAAAGTAACAACATCATTAGCGTTAGCATTTAATTTTTCAACGAAGATTTCATCTCCTTCGCTAACACGATATTGTTTTCCACCAACTTTAATTACTGCGTACATTTTTTAACCTCCTTTTTCTAAACCAAAGACTCGCTCTTAAGGTATTACTCTCTCTTAGTAATTTCTACCTTTTCAATGCGGTTTACAGCTTACAAGCTTACACTCAAATAGAGGTATAACAAGCTACAAACAATATGATTTTAGCATAAAAGTCTCACTCAGTCAAACATTTTCTAATATTTATGGTAACTATTGTCTGCTAATCTTAAAACTTTTTCTCTATTCTTTTGATAACTTGTTAAAATGTCTCTAATATTTGCACCCGGATTACTTCCAAAACTGCTGTCTTCAAAATATAGTTTCTCTTCATAGATTGTTTCTAAATCATTCATTATATTATATTTATGAAAATCATTATATAGATTATCTGACATTCTATAAGTTCTTTCTTTAGTATCTAAGATACTACTGATTAAGTATGGGGAAGCAAGCTTCTTTTCTCTTCTCATATTCTTTAGAATATTTAAAATATCAACACTAGTTATTCTTATACAGGAAGAAAAAAGGGTTAAATCATTTAATAAGTTTAACCAAGCATTACTAACACCATAGCCTCCTCCATACATTTTTCTATCTACTCTCTCTATTAAATAAGGAGAAACCTTTTTTGCCATATTACAACTGCTATTTTCTTTTAATAATTGATAATATGCATTATCACATACTAAAGATATTGATTTTAAACCTTTTAAGTTTTCTTGATTTAAGACTATATTAGTAATCTTTTTAAAACTTTCTTCATTTTCTAATTCTTTATTAGAAATACTATATGGAGTATCATTTAATACTACTTTATTTAATAACTGCCTTATTCTTCTAATAGTAAAATAATAATGATGATTTTTCGTCCTAGAAAAATATATATAATGCTTACTATCATCAAACCTATTACTTTTAATATTAAAATATTCAAAACTACTAGAGCCTTGAAACCTATAAAATTCATTAGCTTTTTCTTCTTTAATTAAGGTATCTATTATTCTCTTATATGTTGTCATATTCTTTTCTCCTTATTCATTTAGATATGGTAATAACTCTCTTGTAATAACAACATAACCTAAACTATTTAAATGTAATCCATCTTCAGTATACTCTTCTTTTAAATTACCTTCTTCATCTATTAAATCATCAAATAGATTAATATAATTACAACTTTCTCCATCACAGTAATTAGATATTTTTTTATTTAAATCTCTAATCTTTTTATTAGTTCTATTACTAGCAGAATTATTTTCTATAGTAGAGTTTACAGGATATACACTTTCTACATATATAGTAGCATCACTTCTATTTTCTCTTATCTCTTTTACTATTTTTTTAATATTATTAAAAGTAGTATCGACAATATCTTCACTAGTCATATCTAAATCATTAGTACCTATTAATAGAAATACTTTAGTAGGATTATATTGATAAACTCTAGTTTCCATATCGTTTAAGATATCTGTCGTCTTATTACCAGAAATTCCACTATTTACAACTGGCAAATTATCATAATACTCTTCTAAAGGATAAAAGTCTGTAATAGAATCTCCTAAAAATAAGAAATTATCATCAGGATTCACCTTTACTTCATAAGGATTAGTAAAAGTATTATTTTCTTTAGTGAGTAAAGAAATACCCATAATTATGATAATTATAAGCATAATAATTATAATTATAAGATAATATTTATGTAATTTTATCTTTTCTTTAATAATATTTATATTCATAAAGTCCCCCTGTTTAGTTATTTTAATTCTTCTTAACTAAAAAATGATAAATAATTACTACTAGTATATTAATTAAAAATTTAGAAAGGACAACATCAATATGTAAGTTATCTACAAGTAATAATAAAGATAGTCCTTCTATTAAATAAAAACATATAATAGATGTTATTATATTGGAAAGCTTCTTTGTTTTAAATAAAGCCATAAATAAGCAAGAGATGGTGTAGGTAATAGTAAAGTTTAAATAGAGGTTCATACCTGTAAGATTTAATAGGTAAAACATAAATAGATTAAGTAATGCTGTTAAAATAACAAACTTATCTCGATTAAACCAACTAATATGATTAGATTCTTCTATGTAATTAGTAATTAGTTCTTTGAAGTTTTCATTATTACTATTAAACTCTTTAGGTTTAAATGTTTTACTTTTAATTAGCATTTTATCTAATTTAGTTAAATCTTTTAAAGGTAGAATATAACCTAATCTACCAAACTCTTCGATTATTTGTTTTTGATGATCGTTGGTATGCTCATTATATTTAGCAAGGCGTGGTGTAGCGATAACTTTTTTATGATATTTTAAAGCTGTTAAAATACTCCCTACTCCACCATGAGTGATAATAAGAGATGCTTCATCCATAAGTTCTTCTAATCTATCATTAGAAACACTTTTAAATATTTCCATATTTTTACTTTTATATTTGGTATAACCTGCTTGAACTAAAACTTTGTCTTTAATATTACCTTTTTCTATTTCTTTATCAATTGCTTTTAATAATCTTTCAAAACTTTTATCTTGTGTACCAAGCGTTACTAAAATCATTAGAAACACCACCCTCCATATGTTGCTTTAGGATATAGTTTTAACATAGGTCGCCACTGGACTATAAAAAGATTAGCAATATGAAATTTATAGAAAAGAGTTCCTGTAATTGTTTTAGTTTTTATATTAGCAAATGATTCGATATAAATTATTTTGCTACCAAAAATTCTTCCAATCGAGCACATTGGTCCTGCTGTATGGGCTCCTGTTGTAACGATATAATCTGGTTGATATTTAAAATAAAGGAAAAGACTAATAAAGCAATTTATAATGAGTTTAAAAGGATATGTTATTTTATGATCTTTTGTACCATACAAAAGAAAACTAGTATTTTTATATTTTCTTTTTAATTTATTATTAGCTTTTGTTTTTTCTGTTATTAAACTATAATCATATTTTTTTATAATACTATCAAGTTGTAAGAGTTCTGTTAAATGTCCTCCCGTACTTGATATAAACATTACTTTTCTTTTCATCCTATACCTTCTTTTCAATCAGTTTTTCCCACTTTTCACAAATATTATCGCTCATATAACCTTTTACTTTGCGTCTACCATTTTTTCCTAGTTCTTTTCTTGCATTTATATCTTTAGTTAAATCTATGATTTTCTTTTCCATAGCTTTAAAGTTTCGATGTTTAATTAAATAGCCATCATGGCCTGAAGTTATTACTTCTTTAGCACCTTCTGCAGAATCAAAAGCAAGACAAGGAAGGCCATTACTCATCGCTTCAAGTAAAACTATACCAAAGCTTTCTGTATAACTAGTCATGATATAAATACTTGATTTTTGCATTAGTTTTTCTATTTCTTTACTATTTTTAAAGCCATGAAGAGTAACATCATTTTCTAAATTATTATCTTTAATAAAATGCTCAAGTTTATCTCTATCATTACCATCACCAACAATATCTAAGTGCCAGGTGCATTTTTTTTCTTTTAGATTTTTATATATTTTTAAAAGATCTAAGTATCCTTTTTCAGGAGAAAGTCTCCCTACAGAAATTAAATGCTCACTTGTTAGAGGGCTTTTGGTTCTAGGAATATTTTCTAAAGCATTAGGTATATAAACACATTTACATTTATGACGTTTCATTTTTTTATGATAAAACTTTTGTAAATTTTTAGACACTAAGACAAAATAATCGAGGTTTTTAGCACTGCGAATAACATCTGTTGCATATTTCATATCACCGTGATAATGATTGTGTTCCCATCCTATTTTAACAACATTCTCCTTGCCATATTCACCTAACCATTCATTTAGAAATGTCCTAGTTGAAATTATAATATCGGCATCTGTTTCTTTTAAATACTTTTTTACAACACTAGCTCGTTTTGAATACATAGAAACACCATTTATACTGTCTTTAAAAAGGCTTATTATTTTCAATTTAGAAATATAATCATTAAAAAGTAATTTTGTTAAGTGGAACCAATGAAATTTAAAGAACAAATCTTTATATTTAGAAACTCTTATAGGTAAATCTGTATTAATTAAGTAAGTTATTTTAACTTTAGGATTAAATTGAAAAATTGGCTTACCATATAAATTATAAATAGATACTACTTCTATTTCATACTTATCTAGTTTAGCAAGAGAATTTGCAAGAGAAGTTATGGCCTTCTCTACGCCACCATAGCCTAAATGTAAAGATAATATTGCTATTTTTTTCTTCAAAGTCATCACCTCTAGTTATATATATTCATTTTCTGTAATACAATTAAGTTTAGTATATATTAATTTAAGGAAAAAGAAAAGAGCTTTAAGCTCTAAAAATTCTTATCTCTTAGGAATGGTGGAAAATCATAATCTGTATCATCTAATAATTCTCCATCATCATCGTCATCATTATCTTCTGCTTGAGGGATTGTAGCTACATAGGATATTTCATCTCTGCTTCTTCTATTAGGAGCTGCATTAGAAAATACTGGTTGCTTAGAATTCCCTTCTTCTTTCTTATTAAAACCAGTAGCGATAACAGTAACAATAACTTCATCTGATAAATTCTCATTAATAACAGAACCGAATATTGTATTAATATCATTGCCTGATGCTGCTCTTACGACTTCAGCAGCTTGTTCTGCTTCAAATAATGTTAAGTTAACTCCACCAGTAATATTGATAATGGCATCTGTTGCTCCACTGATACTTGTTTCAAGTAATGGGCTTGAAACAGCTTGCCCTGCAGCTTCTATAGCTCTGTCTTCTCCCATACCAATACCAATACCAATAATAGCACGTCCTGAATCTTTCATTACTGATTGAACATCAGCAAAGTCTAGGTTAACAAGTCCAACTACAGCAATTAAATCTGATATTGATTGAACACCACGACGAAGGACATTATCTACTTCTTTAAATGCTTCTAGCATTGGTGTTGTCTTATCTATAATTTCTCTTAAACGATCATTTGGAATAACAATTAAAGTATCTACATGCTTTTCTAGTTCTGCTAGCCCTTGTAGAGCATTATCCATTCTCTTTTTTCCTTCAAAGGTGAATGGTTTAGTTACAATGGCTACAGTTAAAGCTCCAAGTGCTTGAGCTATTTCGGCAACTACTGGAGCTGCTCCTGTTCCTGTTCCTCCACCCATTCCGCAAGTAATGAAAACCATATCTGCTCCTGCTAGAGCATCTTCTATTTCTTTTTTTGATTCTAAAGCTGCTTCTCTTCCAATATCAGGACGAGATCCTGCCCCTAGTCCATCAGTAAGATTAGCACCAAGTTGAATTTTAACATCTGCTTTAGAATTATTTAATACTTGTAAATCTGTATTAGCAACAATGAATTCTACTCCTTTAACACCTGATTCTACCATTCTATTAACAGCATTGCCGCCGCCGCCACCACAGCCGATTACTTTTATTTTCGCTAATTGATCCATTTCTAGTCCGTTTCCCATCAAAAGTTCCTCCTTAATTAGTTATCAAAAAAGTGACCAAAAAATCTATTTGTCATACTATCATTAATATTTTTCTTTTTAGGTGATATAAAATTATCTATTTCATCAAGATTAAACATATTTATATTTTTTTCTCTTAAAGTACATTTTTTATCAAAATATTTACAACTTCCAAAGGCACTTGTATATTTATTGTGTCTAGCACCTATTTCATTCATATTAAAGCAACTAGAGGCTCTACCCAGTGTTTCTTCAACTACATAGTTAAAACCTGCAAGCTCGCTAATACCACCCACTACAATTATATAACTTATTTCTCTTTTTGTTAAGCGATTTATTTCATTTTTTGCAAGTTTTAAAATTTCTTTTATTCTAGACTCTATAACTTCTGATATTTGCATTTGATTTATAGTTACTTTTTTGTTTTCTTTAGTTTCAACAGTTATAGAGTCATTACTATCAGCATACCTTGCAGAAGTTAAAGCAAATGATTCTTTTAATTTCTTTGCTTCTTTTAAATCTATTTTATAAACAAAAGCAATATCTTTATCCACACTACTACTTCCAACGGGAATATAAGAGTTTTTAATCATAATACCTTTATTGAATACGCCTACGCTAGTAATATCAGCTCCTATATTTATAATTGCTCCCATCTTACGGTCTAGTTCTTTCGTAGCAACAGTATAATAATCAGCTTGGGTATTGTAGATAATATCTGTTATATTAACCCCTACACTTCTTACAATATTAATAAATGGATATATCTCTTCTTTAGGAGAAGTTGCTACTACTGCTTTTAAAAAGAGCTTATCTCCTTTTTCGTCTAATGGATTTATTACACTTGCTTCATCATCCACTGTAAATGATATAGGAAGACAACTAACAAGTTCTCTTGTATCATCATAGGTGTCTTCTACTGTATCTTTAATTACAGCATCTATATCTCTTCCACTAACAGTTTCACCTTTTATATTAACAAGGCCATTTTCCATAGTCATACTGGCTCTATTGGCAGGAAGGGTTAATATAACTTCTCTTATTTTCATTCCTATTTTATCTTCAGTTATTTTTAAGGCATTCAACAAAGAATTTTTTAATTTTTTATCATCATAAATAGTATTTTTCTTTAATCCGTTTGATTTTACTGAGGTAGTTGTTAAAACATAATATTTATTGTTATTTGCACTAACTACTACTATTTTTATTTCACCATTACCAATATCAAGACCTGTACATATTCTGTCCATTATTAGCACCACCTCTACTCTATAACTTTAATTATACATAATTAAGGAATATTTAACAAGATGTTTTGAAATATTTCAAAATAAACTAGAGACCTAAACCCATCTCTAGTTTATTACAATTAAACAAGTTTTTCTATTTCTTTTTTGCTTAAACCAGTTAATTCGCTTATTAAAGTTAGATTCATTTTCTTAGAAATCATTGCTCTAGCAGTTTCTTTTTTGCCTTCTTTCTTACCATCACTGTATCCTTCATTCCTGGCAGAATTTATCTCTTTCTTATGTACTATCTTGGCATCATATAACGCTCCGTATTTATCATCTAATCCTAATTCTTTTAACTTTTCCATAATCTTTCTCCCTTCTTCTAAATCTCCTACTATCTTTTCTAATTCTTTAAAAGATGTCGCTGTTAACATCGATAAGTAGGTATCATATTTGTTAGTTTCATTATATACTATCCCTTTATAATTTAAAAGATATATTTCTATTATTTTTATGTTTTTTAATTCTTTTTTATATTTTTCATCTTGCAACTTATAATTTATTATACTATCCTCTTTTCTCCCCTCATTTACTATCTTATTATTTAAATTTATTTGAATTACATATCTTTCTTCATAATCTTCTCCTGATAAATATCCATATCCTGCTAACCTTAATGCATAGTATCTATTCTTTGTTAACGTATACTTATAGACAAATTTATTAAATTCTAAATTAACTAGATTTTTTCCTTTTTTAAATATTAAATCTGTTCTATAATCTTTTATTACCTGTATTAAGTTCTGTATCTATTAATTTATATTCTTTTAAATCTATTCCTGTTTGATATTTAATTACCTTTTCATAAAACCACCTATAGTTTTCATCTTTTATTAAGGCTTTGGCAGTTGTATCTGATAATAATGGTATAAATCTTGGTTTCTTTGCCATAACCTTCCTCCCTTCACAATATTTGTAGCATAATGGAGTAATTAATACAAAAAGACAATTTTCTAATTTCAATCAAAAAAGTATAGGTAATTTTCTAATTTCGGTTGTATTATAAATAGTGTTGGTGAGGAAAATCACTACCACTATTTTATTTAACAAAAAAGACATGTAATCTG
>CALVKV010000001.1 GCA_944333305.1 uncultured Bacilli bacterium | reverse complement strand
AAAGGATGGAATAGAAGATATATTTGTAAATGATGACAATAGTATGCTTTAGCATAGAAGGAGTTCCAGTCCTCACACCAAACCCTGTACTTTCAGTGCAGGGTGGTTGATTTGCTATACTTGATACTAGTTATGTTACTAATGATTTGGCTAATCACAAGGCAATTCAGATAGCAAGTCCTGATATATCTAAAGTAACAGATTTACAAAGAATTAGTTTATTTAGTCTTAGAGAAGAAATGGATGTAGGTAATTTAGATTCTAGTATTATTGATTGTATTAAAGATTATGAAAGTTATGATATTACTTCTTTTGATACAGTAAATGATTATTATGAGGCATTGGGGATTAGTCTTTTTAGAAAGCTACAGAAATAAAAATGGATGCAAATATTGAATAATATCTAACATCATGTTAACATAAATATATAAGATACAAATGGAAGGAAGGGATATATTATGGATAGTAAAGGTACTTTAATAATCTTTGATACCCCCGGAAAAAACTGTCCACTAAATATACTAGCCCCCCATATTAACACCCGTTTACAAATAGTTACCTGGGGGGGGGGCAGTTTAGTAAATATCTAAGTAATAGAATTACTTTCTTTCATAGTGTAAAAAGAATAGAGTAAGAGATTATTCTATTCTTTTATAATGTCAAAATAATTGATACAGAGGACTTTATGCGTTAATATTAAAATAGTTATTTAAGGTATAAGAATAAGTGATATAGATAAGAATAAGAAGTATGGAGAGAGGTATATGAAAGAGAAAAAGAAGAAAGTGACAGTAATAATTATAAGTATATTAATAGTATTAATTCTATTACTTGCCATTGCATATGCTTACTTTTCTACACAACTATCAGGAACAGACCAGATAGTAAAAGTAGGAGAGTTAGAATTAGTCCTAGATGAAACTAGTGAAGGGATAAATTTAGATAGTGTAATAGGTATAAGTGATAAAAATGGATTAGAATTAGATGGTTCAAATTTTAAACTAATAAATAATGGAAATAAAGCAGTAGATTATACAATCTATTTAGATGATAACACTATAGGAGATAATGATGAAAGAATAGATGATAAGTATTTAAAGTATAATCTAAATAAAAATGGTGCTGATAGTGGAGCGACTTTACTTACTAAGATAGGTTCTAATCCTAATAGAGTATTAGATAGTGGAACAATAGAAGGAAAGAGTACTAATAAATATAAATTAAATTTATGGATAACTGATGAAATAGATGGAGATTACTCAGGTCAAGTATTTAGTGGAAAGTTAAGAGTAGAAGTAAGCCAAGAAAAAGATAAGAGTGTAGCATCAGTAGTTATGAGTAACATAGGAGATAATGGAAGTACTTATGATGATGGAGTTGATACTTTTATAACGGGAAGTAATCCAAATAACTATATTTGGTATAGTGGCAAGTTATGGAGAGCAGTATCTATAAATAATGAAGAAAAGACAGTTAAGTTAGTAACTCAGTGGAATATAAGTACTGTTAACTATGATGATGATAGTAGTGCCTTTGCAGGAAGTTATATGGAAATGTGGTTAAATGATACAACAGTAGATGGCTTTCTATGCAATTTAAGAGATTATGAGAACTTTATAGTAACTGATAGTGTATGGGATGTGACAGAAAATGATACATCTTTAGGAGCTATAAGAAGGCCTAATGGCGGAGCAACAGTAACTGATGCCGTAGGATTATTAAATATTTACGAATATCAAACAAGTTATAAAGGAACAACATTTAGTAATGGTTATTTAAATAATGGACTTATGTGGAGGACTTTAACACCAAGTAATTCTTCTTCTTTGCGTTATGTGAATATTAATGGTACTGCTGGTTCTGGTAATCCTTCAAATGCATATGGAATTAGACCATCAATAAATTTGAAATCAAAGATAAATATAGTATCTGGCAATGGAACAGTAGATAATCCCTATAGATTAGAAGGAGATAATGATACTAATCTATCAGGAACATTACTTTCAAGTAGATACAGTGGTGAATACGTACAGTTTGGAAATGATGAAAATAATTTATATAGAATAGTAAGTCATGAAACAGATGGTTTAACAAAAATAACAAGTGCCAAACCATTAAAAAGTTCTGGAAGTTTTATTACTTCTACTTTTGGAAGTAATAATATTTATTCAAATACTAGCACTGTAGGCAGATTTCTTAATACAGATTATTTAACAAATTATGTAGGAGATAGCTACAGTAATATGATAGAAGATAGTACAACATGGTATTTAGGAGCAGTAGGAAGTGGTCAAAATTATAGATTAGCAAAATATACAGATGAAACTGGTAATACATTAACATCAAGTACAACTATAGCAAAAGTTGGTCTATTAAGATTAGGAGAATTAATGTCAGGGCAATTTGATAGATATGAAAATAATGTGAGTTTTTGGCTAGTAAATCCTTATAGTTCATATTATGCACTTGCAGTTGGTGATTTAAGTTCTTCTGCCAATACGGGTGTCTGGTCTTCCTATGGAATAAAACCATCCCTAAACCTAAAATCTAATGTCATAATAACAAGTGGTGATGGTACTTTACAGAATCCATTTGAAATTGAACTAGGATAAATATCTTAGTTCTTTTTACGTCAAATTTTTCTCTTTTACTTTAATCATTTTATTATTTATATTAAAATAGATAGTGTTAGAAAAGAGGATATTTATGAATGAAGTAATTGTTGAAGAGATTAGTAAAGATTTAAATATTAGTAAAAAACAGGTTATGACTGTTTTAAAATTATTAGAAGAAGGAAATACTATTCCTTTTATTGCAAGATATCGTAAAGAAGCAACAGGAGCTTTAAATGAAGAAGTTATTAAATCTATTGATGATGTATATCAGTATCAAGTTAATTTAATGAAAAGAAAAGAAGATGTTATTAGATTAATTGATGAGAAAGGTTTACTTACTGATGAGTTGAAATCTTCTATTATGAAGTGTACTAAGCTTGTGGAAGTAGATGATTTATATCGCCCTTATAAAGAGAAGAAAAAGACTAAGGCAACGGATGCTATTAATAATGGATTAGAGCCTCTTGCCAAGATTATTATGTCTTGTCCAGTTAAGGGAGATATTAATACAATTGCATCTAAATATATTTCTGATAAAGTTAAGAGTGTAGAAGATGCTGTTACTGGGGCTAAATATATTATCGCTGAATGGATTAGTGACAATGCTTACTATCGTAAATGGATTAGAAGTTATATCTTTAAAGAAGGGGTAATTGTTAGTAAATTAAAGAAGAATGCAGAAGATGCCACCAAGACTTATAGTAACTATTATGAATTTAGTGAAATAATAAAATATATTAAACCACATCGAATATTAGCTTTAAATAGAGGAGAAAAAGAAGGAATACTTTCTGTTAAATTAGATTATGATGTAGAAAAGATTACTAAATACTTAGAGACTAAAGTAATTAAGAATAAAGAATCATTTTGTTATCAGATAATACTTGAGGCAATTAATGATAGTCTTAAACGTTTAATACTTCCTAGTGTAGATAGAGAAGTACGTAGTGAGTTAAAAGAAAAAGGTGAGGTACGTGCTATTGATAATTTTTCTACTAATGTAGAAAAACTTTTACTTACTCCACCTTTAAAAGATAAAACTGTATTAGGTTATGATCCTGCTTTTAGGACTGGGTGTAAACTTGCTGTTTTAGATAAAACTGGTAAAGTTTTAGATATTGATGTTATCTATCCAACAGAACCTCATAATGATATAGAAGGTTCTAAGAAGAAATTACTTGAACTTATTGATAAATATAATATCGATGTAATCGCTATCGGTAATGGTACAGCATCAAGAGAAAGTGAAGCTTTTGTAGCAGAGGCAATTAAAGATGCTAAAAGAGATGTTTCCTATATAATTGTTAGTGAAGCAGGGGCATCAGTATATTCTGCAAGTAAGCTTGCAATAGAAGAGTTTCCTGATTTAACTGTTGAAAAAAGAAGTGCTGTTAGTATTGGTAGACGTGTTCAAGATGCTTTATCTGAACTTGTTAAAATAGACCCTAAAAGTATAGGGGTTGGTCTTTATCAACATGATGTACCTGTTAAGAAGTTAGATGAATCTTTGGACTTTGTTGTTAGTAAAGCTGTTAATGGAGTTGGTGTTAATATTAATACAGCTAGCCCATCCTTATTAAAATACGTATCAGGACTTAATAAAAAAGTAATAGATAATATCATTGCCTTTAGAGATAAATATGGTAAATTTAAAAATAGAGATGAGATTCATGAGATAAAAGGAGTTACTGATAAAGTTTATGAACAGTCAGTTGGTTTCTTAAGAGTTTTAGATGGTGATAATCCTTTAGATAAAACTTCTATACATCCTGAAAGTTATGATAAAACTCTTAAACTTCTTAATTATTTAGGGTTTAGTGTTAATGATTTAGGAAGTAGTGAACTTACTAATAAACTTAATAGTTTAGATATAGAGAGTCTTAGTAAGGAGGTTGATGTTGATAAGTACACCTTAACTGATATTATAGAGTCTTTAGAAAAACCAATGAGGGACTTAAGAGATAATTATCCACAACCTATTCTTAGAAGTGATATCTTGCATCTAGAAGATTTAAAAATAGGTGATAAACTACAGGGAACAGTACGTAATGTAGTCGACTTTGGTCTATTTATTGATATAGGTTTAAAAAATGATGGACTTGCTCATATCTCTAAATTAACTCGTGAATATATTAAAAATCCTAGTGATTTATTTAGTGTCGGTGATATAGTTGACTGTTATGTAGAGACAATAGACTTAGATAAGAAAAAAGTCAGTTTGACTCTTTTGAATGACTAGTATCTGTTGAAATGTGTCGAAGTTTGTGATAATATTTTGATAGAATAGGAGGGATAAAGATGTGGATAATGATATTTGCAGTTTTTTTACTACTTATAATAGTTATCTTTGCTTTTATCTTTCTTAAAATATGGAATAAACCTAAGAATAATAATAAAAAAGAAGAGGAAGAAGAAATAGAGATTCTTGATGTAGATGATTACCCTTCCTATAAAGAAGTTAGTGATGATACTTTGAACTTAGATGATTTATTTAAAACTATGTCTATAAAAGTTATTAAAGATGATCCTAATTTTGATTTTGATTTAATTAGAACTAATAAGAAATAGAGCCTTTTAATAAGACTCTTTTCTTTACAATATTCGACAATATATGTTAAAATTATAAATGAGAATAAGGTAGTGGTTGTATGGCTATAAAAACAGTTAAAGTAACAGCTAAATCTTTAGAAAAACGTAAGAAGAGATTAAAGTATACGAGAAGAATAGTTATTATACTATTTATCCTTTTATTACTTATCTTTTTTGTTTTAATGGTTGTTTATAAAGGGGGAAGTTTTACAGTAACCTTAGATCCTAACTTTTCTTTAGATAGTGGTTTAGTTATGTATGAGTCTATAGATACTAAAGATATAAAAAATAGATTATATGCTGAAGATATAGAGTTTATGGATAATATATCTGTTAATTGGTTACCTAGTAATATAAATAATGAAGGTGATGGGACTCATAATGGAGAAAACTATATAGCATATACTTTTTATCTTGAGAATCAAGGTCGTGAAATAATTAATTACTGGTATCAGGTTAATATATTAGATGTTATTAAAAATGTTGATGAAGCGATAAGAGTAATGATTTATAGAAATGATGAAAGAATAATTTATGCTAAGAAAAATAGTTTAACAGGATTAGAAGAAGTGGGTACTGTTCCCTTTTATAATGATGATATGGCTGTCTTAGAACAAAGAAAGAGTTTTAGGCCTGGAGATGTTGATAAATTTACTATTGTTATATATTTAGAGGGGGATGACCCTGATTGTGTTGATGCAATTATTGGGGGAGAAATTAAAATGAATATGGAAATAACAGAGGAGCATATAGAGAATAATGGAAAATAGAACTAAGAAGAGAAAGAGAATGGTAGCATTATTACTTTTGTTTTTAACGTTTATCTTATTCATTACAACAACTTATGCTTGGTTTTCTACTAATAGAGTTGTAGGTATTGATACTTTAAATGTTCATGTTCAAGCGGATGGTGGTCTTGAAGTTAGTACTGATGCAGTTAATTTTAAACAAGTAATTACTGTTCAAGATATAATGGATGCAAGGGATAATTATCCAAATGCTGTTAATCAAGTACCATATAGAATGTATCCTGTATCAAGTGGTGGTAGTATTGATGGTAATGGTTATTTAGAAATGTTTAGTGGTGAGGCTACTAATACAAGAGGAACAGATTTTATTTTAGTTGCTAATAAGTCACTTGAATCTAATAGTTTTGGAGAAGAGAGTGAAGGAAGATTTATAGTCTTTGATTTATTCTTTAGAACTACTAATAATAAAGAATTGTATTTATCAGGAAACTCTAGTGTTACTTATAATGGTGATAGTAGTAGTGGAATTGAGAATGCTACTAGAGTTGCTTTCTTAAATGAAGGTGTAAGTAGTGATAATGCAGGAACTGCACAGGGGTTAAATGGAGCGAGTGAAGCTTTAATATGGGAGCCTAATTATGATGTTCATACCGAGTATGGTGTTAAGAATGCTAAAGATGTTTATGGAATTGATACAACAATGATAGGAGGGGCTTTATTACCATATGATGGTGTTATTAGTAATATTTCTAGTAATGATAATGTTCTTATTACTGATGCTAGTAGTAATAGATATCCTAACTTTTTTAGAAGAGTTAATGTTTCTTTTAATACAGTAGTAGGTAATACTAGTAATACAAAAATACTTGATCTTGAACCATCTATTACAAAGGTGAGAATTTATATGTGGATAGAAGGACAAGATGTTGATTGTGAAGATAATGCATCATATGGTGATATTAGTTTTAATTTAGAGTTTACGACTAATCCAAGTTAGAAGGAGGTAAAATATGGCTAGAAGAATATTTAAAAATAGACAATTTATTAGTCTTATTCTTTTAGGCATTTTATTATCTATTACTACCATTGCCCTTACTTATGGTAGTTTTAATAGTTCTGTTTTGGTAGATACAGTATCTAAAGGAATAGTTGAAGATACTGTTTATGTTAATGATTTAGAGAGTGATTATTACTATTATACAGGGCTAAATTATACTAGTAGTAGTGATGGAAGACTTCCTACTTTAAATGATAAAAACTTATATAATGATAATAATTTAGTTAAAACTACTATTACTTATAATGGTAGTAGCATTGATTCTAAACATAAAGGATATGTATCTCTTAGTGAAGCACAAAGTAAATTTGTTTACTATAAATACTATCCAGTAGTAGATGGTTATATTGAAATAGAGCTAATTGATAATCCTTTTTCTTATCATCCTAATGACTTGGCTTTTAATGGATGGATTACTGATTATAGTGGAGCATCTATTAGTTATGATAGTACTTATTATACAAGAACAGTTAGAGTACCAGTTACTTATAATGGTGATGTTCCTAATGATATAAATATTAATATGTATGCATCTTGGACAAATGCTACTGTTAGTTATGTAAATAATAATACTTCTTTTGATAGTGCAATTTCTTCATTAAATGATGAAGGTATGAGGGAAATAGAGACAATTAAATATATTTATGAAGATCCTAGTGTCGATGGTTATTATAAACTTGAAGTTATAACTACTACGGCTACTAAGAATAATATATTTGGTAGTCCTACTGTTAGTTATGGTACTTGTACTAATTGTTATGATGAAGATGCTAACTTTTATAATAATAGATCTTATTCTTGTCCTGCTCCTAGTTTTAGTTTTCTTGAGACTGGTACTAAGACTAATGACTGTAATACTTTTTATTTACAAGATGCAAATGATGTATATGACCCAAATGCTACTTATTATGAAATGAGAAATGGAAGATTTGTTGAAGCAGATTTAGAACCTGTTATTATTGGTAGTGAAGAAAATGATTTGTTTAATGAAAACTCTAATATGTCAGGATATTTTAGAAAAGTAGATATTAGTTATAATCAATCTATTAGTGGTTATTATGATGATGTTGGTAATGTTTTAAATGGTGTTTGTACTAATAGAGGGGGATGTAGTTATTATGAACTTATTAATTATTATAAACAAGATGGAAGTCTAGAGTTACTTGATCCAAATGAGACTTATTATTATTTAGTAACTAGAGATACTAATATCTTAGTTATGAATGGTAATGTTTCATCTTCTTGGGGAAGTAGAAGTACTAAGCCATTTACACTTACGGGTACTTATAATGAAGTTGATTATAATCCTGTTTGGAATGTTGGTAATACTAGTGTTATTAGTTATGCTGATATGCGAATTGAAAATTTAACGATTAATTCCGGTAGTAGAAATTCTAATTCTAATCCTAGTAATAGTAGTAATGCTGATGGTGTTTTTTATGGTAATTTTAATAACGTTAAGTTAGGACGTAATATAAAACGTTATAATAATTATGTTAGTTTTATTTCTATTATTGGGGGTATGAACTCTAGTGGTTGGGGAGGTAGTACAGAAGGAAGTAGTAGTAATCCTACTAAATATAAAATAGAAATTGAATCTGGTTATTATAATAGTATCTCTTTAACTTATGGTGCTTCTAATTCTGGTTTTAGTACTAATACTTTATATACAGAAATGTATGGTATTTATGGTAATGATTATGATAGAGTTACAGAAAATAATAGTAATTTAGATGTTTATTTTTGTGCATCAGGTAGTTGGGGAGGTAATATTCATTCTTCTAATGATAATTTAATTAATGCTTTAAATACTATTGTTAAAAGTGGTACTTTTGGAAGTGGTAAAGATGATTTAACAACAGGTATTTATGTCGGTGGTAGATATGGGGGAACTCATTATGCGCCACGTGCAGCGAAAATTGAAGGAGGATATATTTACAATTTAATAGGTGGTCCTTTAACAGAAGAGACGAGTGCTAAAGGGGATCTTAATGATACTTATATTTATATGACTGGAGGAGTTGTAGATGCCATTACTGGAGGTGCTGGTACTTCAACTACTTATGGTAATAGAATTATTGGAGTAACTGGTGGTACGGTTAATTATGCTATTTTTGGTGGTAGTAATGGTTATGATGGTACAAGAGGTGATGGTGCCTTAACTGGAGACTCTTATGTTTATATTGGTGGTAATGCTACTATAGGTAATCAAGATTATATAAATAGTAATAGTACTATTTGGGGAGCGGAAGCTGGTAGTGTCTTTGGTTCTGGTAATGGTAATACGAGATATGATACGATAGGTTCTGTTGATAATACTAATATTGTTATTAATGATGAAGCGGTAATTAATAAGAATGTTTACGGTAGTGGTAATTATGGTACTGCTGGTTATAGTGGTAATTATAGTGAAGGTAGTACTAATATTAAAATGCTAGGGGGAACAGTTAAAGGATCTATATTTGGTTCTGGAAATAATAGTGGTTCTGGTAGTTCTAATACAACTTTTGATATAAATATTGAAATGCTAGGTGGCAATGTTTTAGACTCTATTTATGGTGGTAGTAATCAAGAAGGTGTTTTATACGGAAGTACTAACTTAAATATTATTAATGGTAGTGTTAAAGATGTTTATGGTGGTGGACTTGGAGAAAATACATATGTTAGATCTAATAGTAATGTTACTATTGGTAGTGATTTAACTAATAATTTATTAGTATCTGGTTCTATATACGGTGGTAGTGCTTTTGGAGTAGTTAATTCTACTAGTAAAAATAATAGTGTTAGTAGTAGTAATACTTTAGTTACAGTAAATAATGGTAATATAAATAATGTCTTTGGAGGGGGTAAAGGAAGTAGTGATGTTACTCCTTATGTTGCAGGTGATGTTAATGTCGTTGTAAATGGTGGAACTATTTCTAATTTATACGGTGGTAATGATTTAAATGGTGAACCTAATGGAGAAGTTACTGTAGAATTAAACAATGGTGTTATTACTAATGCATATGGCGGTGGTAATAATACTTTAGTTAGTAATACTAATGTTTATCAAAATAATGCTACTGTTACTAATTTATATGGTGGTAGTAATAAAAGTGGTGATGTAGAACACTCTAATATTGTTGTAGATGGCGGTGTTACAGAAACTTTATATGGAGGGAATAATTCTGGTGGTGTTACATCTGTTACTGATATTTTAGTAAACTCTGGTAATGTTACAACTTTATACGGTGGAGGTGCTTACACTGATACAAGTGATAGTAATATTGTTGTTAAAAATGGAGAGATAGGTACAATTTATGGTGGAGGAAGAGAAGCTTCTATTATAACTGATACTAATATTGTTGTAGATGGTGGTAATATTTCTTATCTATATGGAGGTTCTAATGTTTTAGGGGATGTTCCTACTACTTATATTACTGTTAATAATGGTACTTTAGGTGAAATATATGGCGGTAATAATAGTGGTGGTGTTACATCTGTTAGTAATGTTAATTTATTAGGAGGAGTTATTACTAGTGCCTATGGTGGAGGTGCCTATACTAATACAACTACTAGTAATGTTACTTTAAATGGTAGTAGTGTTAGTAATTTATACGGTGGTGCGAATGAAGCGGATGTTACTACTAGTAATATAACTTTAAGAAGTGGTAGTAGTGAGTACGTATTTGGTGGTAGTAATAATAGTGGTAGTGTTAGTACTAGTAATATAGTTAGTGATAATCCAACATCTTTAACAGTTACAAATTTATATGGTGGTAATAACTTAGGTGGTATTACAGGTAAGACTAATATTGATTTAACTGGTGGTGTTTATACTAATATATATGGTGGCGGTAATATGACTTCTACTGATTACACAGATGTTTCCGTTAATAATATTACAATGCTTGGAGAATTCTTTGGGGGAGGTAACAGGGCTGGAGTTAATCATACTACTAATGTTTCTTTTGTAAATTCTACTATTAATGGAGATTTATTTGGAGGAGGAAATTTAGGTGAAGTATTAGAAGATACAACTGTCTATATTTCTAATTCCCATATTTTAAGTAGTGTTTATGCAGGAGGAAATGGAAACAGTGCCATTGTATATGGTAATACTACCCTTAATATAGATGATAATAGTATTATTGATAAACATGTATTTGGTGGAGGGAATGCTGCTAATACAGGTAGTGAAGATAAGAATAATTCACTTAGTAATGTAAATATTGCAGGTGCTAGTATCTCTGGTAATGTTTATGGAGGTGCTAATACTGCTGTTTTATATGGAGAAGTTAAATTAAATATTGGAAGTAGTGTAGTGGACTCTTCTTTAATAGATAGTGATATTAATATAACAGGAACTGTATTTGGAGGAGGAGAAGCGAATGCTTCAGGTGATCCTAACTATGACTATTCATTTATTAGTGTTACTAAAGGTATTGATATTAAAATAGATGGAGAAGGTCATGATAACTTTAATATATCTGGTTCTATCTTTGGGTCAGGTAATGCTTCTAGTACTAGTGGATATAGTTATATAGATATATCTAATTATGGAACATTTAATGATTATAAAGAAAATATTTCTATTCAAAGAGCCGATGTTGTTACTATTAAAAACTCTAGTATTAAGTTAGAAGGTACTACTGATAGAACTAATGAATATTCAACAACTAAATTTAGTATTAGTAGAGTTAAAGAGTTGAAACTTGCTAATGATAGTACTTTATTTCTTGAAAATGGTACTAACCTTTTAGAGAAGTTTAATAGTCTTAAGATAGATTCTAGTGGTAGAGAAGAAAAAGCTAATGTAACAATAAGTGATGATGGAACTGTTAGTCGTAATGTTAATAATAGAGTTTATATGTTAGAAGGTAAAAACTTAAATATTGCTACTAATGAAGCGGTTACTACTTATGGTGAAGTTAGTGGTATGACTTTCTTTGGAATGTATCAATTAGATCGTAATGATAGAGTTATGACAGCTTTCTATGATAATAAATATAATGATGGTGATACTGTTTCTAGTGGAGAGTTTTATGCTTTTACATCAGGTAGTTATGCTTTAGGGCTTCATAATACTAATCATGATATTACTAAGGATGGTTTTTATACTAATTATGAAAATGAAGATGAGGAGGGAACTATTCTTGTTGATTACATTGAACCTACTCCAAGTGATGCTAGTTACTATATGTGGGTAATAGGAGAGACTGTTACCACTTATGAATTTAACTTAACCGCTTCTAAATACTCTACTTTAGGTACTTATGAGTTACCTTTGGTTACTTCAAGTAAAGCGAATACTGAGTTTTCTATTTTAGGATTTAATTATCAAAACTTAGAAGAAGGTTTTTCTTTAGTAGATAAATCTGAAATAGATAGAGTTAACTTAGAAGGGGAAGCGGATAATAAAATGAGTCTTGTTATGGAGTCTGCTAATAGTGGATTTTCTAGTGGAGGAGAGACTACTTTTATGACAAATGAATCTACTCCAATAACTGGTACTACTAGTTATAAAGCAGAAAACTCTACAGCTGTATCTAGTTTTATCTTCTATTTATATCACTCTAAAAACTTAGAATTGCAAAGAGAACTTGGTACTGTTGTTATATCGTTAGTAGCGATTACTCCTATAGATGACTTAAATAATGAAGTAACAAGAATTAATATTAATGTAACTTTAAATACGGCTTTATATAATACTAATGATTATGAAGCTGCTATGACTCCGGGAGAACAGTATGGTCTATTTGCCTCTACTGCTACTAATATAACTAATAAATCTAGTTTAAGTGCATATTATTCTTTATATATGGAAAGTGATACTGACTATTATAAAGAAGGCTACTATCATACTTTAGTATCTAGTTATGTCTTACCTAAAGATACAAAAATAACAATGATAGACTTTGCTAGTAGCACAGAGCCTAAATACTATTATTATGTAGTTAGTGAAGATGATGTAAGATTAGCAGAAGAAGAATATAATCTTTATGGAGAAGCTTCCTATAACTTAAGTAAATTTATAGCGATGGGTTCTACTAGTGTTGATAATAACTATAATGAAGAAGAAAATATGAATATTTACTATGATGATGAGTTAGGTATTATAGAAGAAGAATTTATCTTTATAGTTGATTTTGCAGATACTTCTATAGATAGTGATAAGTTAAATAATTCTTTACTAATAGAACTACGTAATAGTGATGATCAAGTCTTAATTGGAGTATTAGGAGTACAAATTGCCAATATGAATTATAGTTTATATAGTGATAAAAGTGCAGTGTTAGATGTAGAAGGTACTTTAGATAATAATCAAGTATATCTTGGTGATACAGTTAACTTAAATTTAATTACTAATTTTATTCAGCCTACGATTAATTCTATTCAAGTAATTGATACTACTTACTTTGATAAAAGAAGTGGTGTTAAGATAAGTATTTATGATTCTAATGGTAATATGCTTAATAATAGTAGTATTTTAGGATTATATTATGAAATTAATGGTGTTAGTTATTATCCTAGAATGGATGGTAGTGTTAGAATACCTCTAGCTGATAGAGTGGCTAATCTTGCTAGTGATATTAAAATAAATACAGAAAATACTAACCTTGCTAGTGGAGACTATAAACTAAAAGTAGAATCATTTGGCTCTTATGATGGAATTTACTTTGGACCTTTAGCAAGTGATAGTGTAGAGATACCTTTTTCTATTGTTAATAGTAGATATGGACTTAAAGTAACTCTTCCTGATAGTTCGGTTATTATAGATAAAGATACAGGCTTTACTGCTAGTAATAATAATGCTTTAGTATTTCATATAGATTACTCATCTAATCTTTTAAACCCTAATATTAGATTATCTTTATATAGAAGGTGTTATGATGAAGTATATGATATGAATTATGATAAAGTTAATCTTCTTGATTATATTAATAATAACCTAACAGATTTAGGAGATAATAACTATTTATTAGAAGCGACACCACTTGATGCTATGGATAAATTTATCTATTTAAAAGAAAATTTAGTCAGTGGTACTTATAAATTTGTTTTCAGTCTATATGATGATGATATTTATATTGGTGAAGTAGAAAAATATGTTATAATTAAATAAAGGAAGATAGATATGGAATTAAATGATATAAAAACTGAGGAATTAATTAATGTTTATAATACTATAATAGACTATTTAAAATACTTAGAAATATTAGAAAAGAGTGGTAGTGATGCTTGATAAATTAACTAAAGATATTTCTCTTGATAAAGAAGTATTAGAGAGTCTTCCTACTAATAATAAGAAAAATCTTAATAAAAAATTAGAAGAAGTTTCTACACAATACAATACTTATACTAAATTAAGAGATGATGTTTATAACGAGTTACTTAAGAGATTAAAGCCTTATTTAGAAATAAATTTTAATAATTATAGTGATATGGTTAAGAGTATAGATGAACTTTATAAGGCTTTAACATCTACTAATAATTTAAGTAGTCCTTATGAAAAATTAAAACTTGATAAAATAGTTTATCAACTTACTAATAATTTAGAAAGCGATTTGGAAGTTACTAATAATCTTTTATTAAAAGTAATAAATATTTTTTCTAAAGTAGGTATTAAATTAACTTGTAATGATTTTAATTATACTAAGTATGTTAATAATTATATGAAGGAATTTTTTAATAATATCAATAATTTAGATTCTATAGAATTAAAGAAAACTTTTGATGAGATATATTGGAAATGTCCTGATTTACTTATAGAGTTAGAACTTAATATTAGATATTTATATTTAAAAAATAAAGATAAGTTTAATAGGTATATTAACTTTTTAAATAAAGAATTATTATCTAAGTTTAAAAGAGGAGAAGATAGTTTAATAGATGATTATAGTTACTTAAGATGTAAATTATCTTCTTTAGAATTTAATGATAAGAATAACTTAATATACAAGTTTGTTAATAACGAATTAAAATTAGATGATTATTTAGATAGTAAGATAGATACAATTATTAATAATTTGTTTACAATTAAAAATGATAATTATATAGAGATAGTGATTAAGTTATTAAATTCTTTAAAAGAATATAAAGACTATTTAAAGTATGAAGAGATAATTATAAAGGTACGAGAACTTTATAAGAGTGATATAGAAAAGGACTTCTTAAGTAGGAGATTTAAAAAGATAAGTAAGTTAGAGAGTAAATTATTTAAATTAAATAGAAAAGAGATTAATTCTAATAAGAAGACTAAAGTAAGTAAGTATGAATTAGATATTACTAACTTAATTAAAGAAATTAGAGATGTCTATTTAGAAATAGATCAAAATATGTATAAAGAGGTAATTAAATATAATATAAAAGATAATTCTACAGTCTTTAAAGCATATTTACTTACTTTACAGTATTATAGTTTTTTAAAAGAATTTTTTAGGGATGATACAGATAATGCGATTAAAGAATTCTCATATTTTGTTTTAAACCCTAATAATAATATAATTAATAATTTAACAATATTAGAAGAGCGAGATATTGATACTATAATAGTAGATAACTATAAATTATTTAATGTTAATATAAGTAAAGAGATGTTAAGTAAAGATAATTTAGATAGTTTTATTAATGATTTAGAAAAAATTATAATTAATTATAGAATAAAGAAATTAGATATAGATGTAGAAGAGTTAAAGAGTGTTAAAGAAATACAAATAATTAAAGAAAAGTATGAAAAGAATAGTTAAGCTATATATTTTATGATAGAATTAGAATTAAAGGAGTATAGTTATGAAAAGATTTTTAAAGATATTAGCAGGTGTAGTAGGGGTTTTTTATTTAATAATTATTGTTATCGTTACAACATTATTACTTTGTTATAATGATTATAGTGTTACAGAAATATTTAATCATAGTCTTATAATAGTAGATGATGAGTTAGAACCTTATAATAAAGGAGATTTAGTAGTAGTTAGACATAATGAGAATAGTGAAGTAGAAGTAGGTAATAATATATTCTTTTATGAAGTTACTAATGGTGTTCCTAGTATTAATCTAGGTGAAGTTACAGAGGTAGTTACTATTAGTGATGTGGAGTCTACTTATACTATTAATAATAATCATGATATTTCTAGTGAGAACTTTATTGGTAAGACTTCTACTGCTACAACATATAGAAATTTAGGTACTATCTTAAATATTTTAGAGTCTAGAATCGGTTTCTTAGTTTTAATAGTATTACCAACATTATTACTATTCTTATATGAAATATATAGGGTTATTATAGAGATTAAGACTCCTATAGAGATGGAAGAATGAAAAAAGTATTAATCGCTATTTTCCTTCTTTTCTTATCTCTTACTATTATATCTATTACTTCATCTTGGGCAGTTTTTGAGACTAATGTTGATAGTAGTACAGATTTAAAGATTGCTAAATGGCAGATATTAGTTAATGATTATGATATTAATAATACTACAGAAACATTTTATGTTGATAATATAACATATAAAGATAAAGATGGTAATGTAGTAGATACTTTCGCTCCAGGAGGAGTTGGAGAATTTATTTTAGAAATTAATCCTAATGATACAGAAGTTGCCTTTACTTATGAAATTAGTGTTGATTTATCTAATAATAATTATGAACAAATAAGATTAGATAATATAGAAGGTATAGATGGTACTGTTTTAGATGTTAGTGATGGTATATATAAAAGAACTGTTAGTTTAGATGATATAAGTAATAAAAAAATAGATAAGATTAAAGTAACTTTTAGTTGGGAGTTTGATGATAAATATAATGAGAGTGATTCTAGTTTAGGACTTAATCATGATAGTGAGTTTTCTTTTCCTATAACTATTAGATTTAGTCAGTATAAAGGGTAAAAAAGAATAGAGGTGTTAGTAGTGTCAGGTAAATTATTAAAGATAATTAGTAATGTTTTATTTGTTATACTTGGTATTTTTCTACTAATAGCTTTATATTCTTTTATAAGTATTAACATATTAAATAATAAGTATGTTAATTTCTTTAATTATACTTTCTTTGAAGTTGCTAGTGATAGTATGGCACCAGTTATTACTACTAATGATTTAATAATAGTTAAATTAACTAAAGAAGTAGAAGAAGATGATATTATCACCTTTGTTAAAGATGATAGTTTAATTACGCATAGAGTTATTAGTAAAGATGGTAATTCTTATCTAACTAAAGGGGATGCTAATAATGAGTTTGATGATAGAGTAGTAGAAGATAATGTAGTAGGTAAAGTAGTAAAAATACTTCCTAATGCTGGTGTTTGGTTTAAAGTTATTACTACTCCTAAAGTGATTGTCTTAATTTGTATAACTTTATTTCTTTTCTCTTTAGCTTTCTCTTATCAAGGTAAGAAAAAACTATCAAAGAATGATGATTTTGGTATTTATTATTCTGGTATTAAGTTAAAGGAAAGTGATAAGAATGATTAATAAGAAAAGATTCTTTTTAGTAAATAAAATTACTTTAATAGTACTTTTAATCTTAATAATTCTTTTATCTATTAGATTTACTTTCTCTAGTTATGAAGGAAATGTTGATGGTAAGGTAGTTAGTGATATTGCTTTCTATCTATTAGAAGCGGGTAGTTATAGTGAGAGTTTAAAAATGTTTGAAGTTGAACCTGATGGTAATAATTATATTTTTAATGTAGATGTATCTAATTATAAAGATAATACTAGAAGTGATGTTGATTTAGAGTATGAGTTAAGTTTAGTGACAACTACTAATTTACCGATAGATTATCAAATTTATTTAGGAGATGATACTACTAATATTATTAGTAAAAAAGAAGTCTTTCAAGATGAAGATATGATGTATTTTAATAGATATATGACTAGTACTAGAAGTTTTTCTAAAGATAGGGATATGGTAGATAATTATAAAATAGTTATTAATTTTCCTAAGGAGTATAATGATTCTAAATATCAAGATTTACTTGATAGTGTAGAAGTTGTTATTGAGTCAAAGCAAGTGTAAATTTGTCAGATTTTGTTGATTATTGTAGATAGTTATGATATCATTTATATGAATAAAAATTAAGATAGAAGGGATTTTGTTATGGAGAGTAAAAAGAAAAAACAACAGAAAAAGAAACAAAGACGTTTGTTATTACTTTTATTATTATTAGTTTGTTCAGGGGTTTTGTTTGGAACAACTACTTATGCATGGTTTACTGCTAATAAAACAGTTACAGTTGATCCTATCGATGTAAATGTTGAAGCGAAGAGTGGTTTGCAAATTTCTGCAGATGGAGCGACTTGGAAATCTGTTATATCTAATGCAGATTTAAAAGGGGCTTCTGCAACTTATTCTGCTGCAGTTAACCAAATACCAAGTATGATTGAGCCTGTTTCAACTGCTGGTGCGGTTAATGAAGGTGGTAAGATGCAGATGTTCTTAGGAGAAGTTAGTACTAATGATAGTGGTGATTGGTTATTATCTTCTACTGAATCTGTTGAAGAAAATAGAACTGATGCAGGAAGTTTTGTAGCGTTTGATATATTCTTAAGAACTGAGTCTGCAGGTCAAATTTATTTAACTACTAATTCTGGAGTTGAATTTACTGATGAAGATGATACAGGAATTAAGAATGCGACTAGAGTTGCTTTCGTAGTACTTGGTAATACTCCTAGTGATTCAGAACTTGGTATTATTCAAGGATTAAACGGTGGTACATCTTCACCTGTTACTATATGGGAACCTAATGCTGGTAGTCATACTACTTATGGTGTTAATAATGCAAATGAAGTTTATGGTATTGATAGTTTAGATGCTGGTAAGATTGATAATGCTCCAGTAAGTTATGATGGTATAAAAGCAGAATTTACTACTGATAAAAATATTACTATTGATGATGCAACTGCTGCTAGCCATTCTGATCAATTTGCAGCAGTTAATCCTGCTATTAAAACTAATGATGGATTTACTGATTATCAAGCATTAATTAATTTAAGTAGAGGTATTACTAAAGTTAGAGTATATATGTGGATAGAAGGACAAGATGTTGATTGTGAGAACAATGCTTCTGGTGGAAATATTCAATTTAATTTACAAATGAGTACTAATTCAAGTGCTGATGGAGCTTAGAAATAAGCTTCTTTTTTTATAAAAAAAATAAATTTATATGAAAATTGTAAATTGAGGAAATTTTAGAGTTCAATTTTTAAAATTCCCTAGAGGAATTTAATAAATTGAAACTCTTTTTTTCTTGAATTTTAAAAATTGTTGATTTGCATTACTTTTACCCCTGTGTTAGAGTATTGGCACTACGTAGGAATATTGCTGATTGGAGGTATTAATGGAAAAAGAAGAAAAGAAAGAAAAAGAATTCTTTACACTTTTATCTGACACAACATTTAAAAGAATGTTTAAAGATGAAGATAGTAGATTCTTTTATGAAAAAATAATTAAATATTATTCTAAATTAGATTTAGAAGGGTATGAATTATATGATAATGAGATAAATAGTGGAAATGTTGCAAGAGATTATAGACTGGATGTCTTATTAAAGAAAGATAGAGATTTCATTATTGTAGAAATGAATAAAGATGTATCAGAAAGAGTATTAATTAAAAATAGAATGTATCTCTTTAGTATAGCCGGTGGAGGATTAGAAAAAGGAGAAGATTTTGTTAAGATGAAAACAGTTCTAATTAACTTTAATAATAGTCTCTATAAGATAAAACCAGATGCAATTAATGTTGATTATACTTTAAGAAATGAGAAATATAATGATGTAATAGATGATATAAAAATACATAATATTTATCTTGAAAGTCTAAAAAATGTAAGATATAATGGAAGTAACGAAGAAGAAACATTTATGGCAATGATGGTAGCAGATTCATACGAAGAGATGAGAGAGATTGCAAATGGATGTGAGGAGGCGTTATATATCGTGGATAAATTAGAAAGACTAAATGAAGATGATAAGTTTAGAACAGATTATAATGTAGAGTTAGTTAGAAGAAAAGAGATAAATTCTGCTAGACTTGATGGCTATGATGATGGTTATGACAATGGCTATGATGCAGGTGTTAAAACAGAAAAAATAGAAATTGCTAAAAATTTTCTTAAAGATGGTATATCTAAAGAAGTAGTATCTAAAAATACAGGTTTAAGTGAAGAAGAGATAAACAATTTAATAGAAGAATTAAATAATTAAGTGCTTAAAACAAATATAATAACTAGTTATTAACTAAAGGACTATTAGAAATTTTAATAGTTCTTTTCATATTAATTCTAGGAAAAATCTTTTTATTATGTTACAATTATTATGGTGATAATAGTGAGAGTAGTTAAGTATATTTTGTTATCTATTTATGTAGTATTGGCGATTTTTGTCACTTTTTGCCTTTTCGCTTCTAATAAGTTTGGAGATGTTAGTTTTTCTAATAAAATAATTTTAGGAATTAATTCTGATATATCAGATTTTAAAGCAGGTAGTTTGTTAATTTCTACTAAAAACATTAAAAACGTTGATGTTGATGATACTATTCTTTATTATGATACTGTTGATAATAAAAATAGAGTTTCATCTACTAAAGTATTAGATGTTATGAAAACTAATAATAATGAATATACTTATGTTATTTCCTCTTCTTTCTATTTATCTAGTGAATATTTAATTGGTGAAGTTGATGATATTACTGCTATTCCTTTTATAGGTTATATCTTTAATATATTCACTAATAGACTTGGTTATTTCATCTTAATTATTATCCCTATCATTATCGCTTTTATTTATCAATTAAAAAGATATAAAGGATTAAAGAAATGAAAAAGATTAAAATTAGAAAAATATCTAAATCTAAGAAGATAATCATTATTATTTTCTTTTGTCTATTACTATTTTCTTTATCTATTACCTTTGGTAGATATGTTTATAATAGAATATTAGACTTCTATTTTTCATCTAAAAACTTTTATTTCGAAAGCGATAAATTAACAATGGATGGAGCATTTTATTCACTTGATTATTGGAATGGAGTAGATCCTTATACAATAGTAGTTAATCTAAATAGTTTTAAAAATAATAATTTAAAAACAGAAAATGATATTACTTATCAAGTTGATTATGAATGTTCTAGTACTATACTTTGTACTAGTACTAAAGATAATGGAGTTATTTATGGTAGTAATAATACAGATAGTTTTGTTGTTACAATGACTCCTAATACTACTTTTAATGATGGTGATAGTGTTAATATTAGTATAAAAGCGACTTCTGTTAGTCCTTATAAAAAAGAGTTATCTGCAACCTTTAGATTAGTTGTTGGTAAGTATGGTCTTTCTCATGAGATAGTTGATAGTAAAAATAGTCCTTATCTAGAACTTAGTGTTACTAATACATTAAATTATTATACAGTTAAAGAACCATTTTTAGATTATAATGTTAATGATAGAATTGATGAAACGACCTATAATACTTTAAGTGATGAGAATAAAGCACACTGTGCTTCTGCTATTATTACAGTGTCATTTGATCCTAATATAATTTATATAGATAATAATAGTACAGTTTATCTTAATTCTTATAATAGAGAGACTGAAAAAATAAATAATTATGATTATATTAATAAATTTACTTTTAAAATGGATTCTAGTAGTAGTAGTTTAGTTAAGTTCTATAAAAGAGATGTTAGTAAAGACTATAGTAATGATAACGATATAGTTACTGTTAGTTATGAGTTTTAGAAAGGAGTACTTTATGAGTTGTAATATTGTTAATGAATATGTTTCTTATTCTAAAAAGTCTATTAAGAAATATTTGCAAGTAATATTAGAAAGATATTTTGATCAAGATATTTATGATGATTTAATTAATGCTTATATAAATACAAGATACTATAATATGTATGATACAGTTGATAAACGTTTTGAAGTTAATATTGCATATTACTTAAAGAAATCTATAGAAGATATTAAAGATGATAGTAAATATAAAAATAAAGCTTCAGCAATGTTTTATCTTTTTAAATATATTTTATATTTTGATAGTGTTAGAGAATGTAATTCTGTTAGAACTTTAATTAGTGAGATAGATCTTTATAGAAGAGAAAAGTTAGGACTTGTAGATGAAGAGTTTGAAGTTAATTTTTATAATCTTTTAAAAGATGATTTAACTGCTAAACAGAATTTTATAGATAGTTTTGACAATAAGAATTTCTTTATTAATTATATTAAAATTAATAAAGAAGGAGTATTTGATGTAAGACTAGACTATAAATTAAAATTCTCTAAACTATATAGTGAATATGCTATTAATAAAGTATTTAATAGTAAAGATATTAAAGAACAGAGACTCTTTGTTACTTATCCTTTAGTTACTGTTAAAATATTACAGGATGTTATAAAAGGTAACTTTAAGAAAGAATATTTAGTTCCTTATAGTTTGTCATTGAAAGATAAACCTAAAAAGAAAAAGAGAATTTTAAATATTATAGATAATGATATTGTTAAAGAAAAGTTAATACTTAAGATTAGTTATGATGATTATATAAATAATAAAGATGAGATTTATGAGTTTACTAGAAATGGTTTTAGAATTGCAATAGAGATTGATAGTAAAATAGAACTTACTGAAGAGTTGTTAGTACTATTTAAAATATTTTCTTATCTTATTTGTGATGATGTAGATATTTATAATAATTTGAAAGATAAATATAATCTATTATATATACCTAAGGGGGTGTCTTGATGGAAACATTTTTAAGATTTTTATATGAGTTTTTAGGACAATTCTTTAAAGGGTTTATTTTAGTATTTAATGCTATTATAGAAGGGGTTAAAAGCTTATTTGATTTCTCTAGTTACTTAGAAATACTTAACTTCTATAAAGAAGACTTTAGTGGTCCTGAATGGTTATTTGTGGCTTTAGTTATTATTATTTTAGTACTTATAGTTGCAGGTATTTTCTTGTTGATATTTTTCTTTGTTAGAAAATATATTAGATTTAGAAAAACTTTAGTAGAACAAGAAGATTTGTTAGAAGAAGTAGCTAAACTTAATGAAGAAGTATCTAGTTTAGTAAAAGAGAAAGAAGATATACTTGCTATGAAAGTATCTCATTTAGGTTTAAGACCTGATGAAGTAGATGAAGAAGAGATAAGTAAAGTAGAAGAAGAGATAGATGCTATGGATACAAGATTTCCTAAACTTACTAATATAGATATTAATTATAGTAATTATCAGATTAAAAACTATAATAATACCTTTACTTTAGAAGAGTTAGTAGAACTATTTCGTAATTTTGCTGCTAGTAAGTTAAGACTTTATTATAAAACAGAGATGATTAGATTATTTATATCTGCTTTAGCATCTACTAAACTTATAATATTACAAGGTATTTCTGGTACTGGTAAAACATCTTTAGCATATGCTTGGGGTAAGTTTTTAAAACATGATTCTTGTGTGGCATCAGTACAACCTTCTTGGCGTGATAGAACAGAGTTATTTGGATACTTTAATGAATTTACTAAGAAGTTTAATGAAACAGAAGTACTTAAAACTATGTATGAAGCTAGTTATACTGATGATGTATTTACTATTATTCTAGATGAGATGAATATTTCAAGAGTTGAGTATTATTTTGCAGAGATGTTATCTATTCTTGAGATGCCTAATAAAGATGAATGGATTGTTGAGTTAGTATCTAGTGGTTGGGATAATGATCCTAAAAAGATAAAAGAAGGTAAATTAAAGATAGCACCTAATATTTGGTATATTGGTACTATTAATAATGATGACTCTACTTTTATGGTTACTGATAAAGTATACGATAGAGCGATGCCTATAGATATTAATGATAAAGGAGAAGTATTTGAACCAATAGAGACTGAAGCACAAGATGTTAATTATAGTTACTTAGATAAATTATTTACTGATGCGATTAATGATAATCCTATTAGTGAAGAAACTTTAAATAAAATAGAAGAGATGGATAATTATGTTATTAAACACTTTAGAATAGCTTTTGGTAACCGTATAGTTGCCCATATGAAGAAGTTTGTTCCTGTCTATGTTGCATGTGGGGGAGATGAAGTAGATGGGGTTGATTACTTTATCGCTAGAAAAATATTAAGAAAGTTTGAACAACTTAATGTTTCCTATATTAGAGATGAAATAGATGGATTTATAGAATTTCTTGATAAGACCTTTGGTAAAGGTAAGATGAAAGAGTGTGAAGAGTATTTATTAAGACTTAAGAAATTAACATAGAAAGCAGTGATTTTATGAACGATAATATAATTAATCTATATAGTAGTGTAAATGATAATATTAAAGATAACTTTATTAATAATATTGATTCTAATCTTAAAGTAAAACAAAATTCATTAAAAACTACTTATGATGATACTTGGCTTGTTAAGATGGAAGAGACTATTAGATACTTAGATAATATTTTAAGAAATCCTAATAGATTTATTGTTAATGATGAAGAGATAGTTAAAATAGAACTAGCTAGAAGGATAACTGTAGATAGTATTAAACATCTTGCTAAGAATACTAATTTAATTCAAAGTTTTGATGAAGATACTGGAGAGGTTAGACCTTCTAAGATACTTAATATTAATAAAGAAGAGAGTTTTAATACTTATGAGAATCGTTTTATATATAGTCTTATTAATAATATGAAGATGTATATAGAAAAGAAGAAGAAAGAGATTAATTTAGATAATTCTATTAAAGATGATAAGTCTTTTGTATATCAAGGTAGTAGTAAATTAGGCAAAGAATCTATTGATATTAATGTTACTTTAAATAGTAAATTAAATAGTAATAGTGATAAAGATGATAGTCTAGATTTAGTAAATAGAATTAGTAAAGTAGAAGAACAAATTAGAGATTTATGTAGTAGTGAAGTTTATAAGAATTTAGCAAAGTTACATATTTCTTTAGTTACTTCTCCTATTAAGAAAACTAATTTAATACTTAAAAATACTAACTTTCAATATGCTTTAGAGTTATGGAATTATTTACAATCTCATATGGAAGATAGTGTTAAGACTGTTAAAGATAATAAAGATTATAATGATACAGGTAGATTAAAGAGTCTTATGGATCAAGTATTCTTATTAAACTCCTTAGTAATTGCTAATATAAATAATGCAGATAGCAAGGTAAGAGAAGATTTAACTAAAGAAGTAGTTAATACTATGGTAGAGGGATTAGTTAATTTAAATGATAAGATGTCTTTAGATGAACTTAAAGCTTTAGTAGGAGATCAGTTTACTAAAGTTAAATATAAGAAAGTATTGGATACTAGTGAGATAGAAAGAGTTTATAAAGAGGCAATTAAAGATTATGTTGATAAAATAGATGATGTAAGGATTGGTAAAGATGAGTAAAGTATTAGATAATAAGTTTATAAAGTTTTTATTAAAGTTTATTAAAGTTGTAGTATGGATATTTGTATTATTAGTTATATTTGTTATATTAGTACAAAGAATATTTAATAATAGAGTATCTATTGGTAGTTATAGAATGTTTACAGTTGTTACTGGTAGTATGGAACCTGTTTATAATGTAGGAGATGTTGTTATATCAAAAGAAGTAGAACCATCTACTATAAATAAGGGTGATGATGTAGTTTATCTTGGAGAAAAAAATGATTTTAAAGATAAGATTGTTACTCATAGAGTTATAAAGATTGAGAATAAAGATGGAGAGTATTATTTTACTACTAAAGGTGTTGCAAATGATTATAGTGATCCTGTTATAAGTAGTAGTCAATTATATGGTAAAGTAGTTTATAAACCAGTTGTATTAAGTTTTTTAAGTAGTATTTTAAATACTAGATTAGGTTTTTATTTACTTATATTTGTACCAGTTGCCTTTTTGATTTTTTTAGAGATATTAGACTATATTAAAAGAAAAGAAGGGGAATTAGATGAAGAACAAAAGGAAGAAGTTAAAGAGGAGAATTAGACGAAGTACTTTATTCTTTTTAGTGTTAGCATTAATAACTAATTCTTTTGCTTGGTTTATCTATACTAATAAAGTATCTAATAGTATAAATACTCATGTTAAATCTTGGATGGTTACTTTTGATCAAGATGGTAATCCTTTAGAGGATACAGTTGAATTTAATATAGATTCTATATATCCAGGTATGAATGATTTTAATGATTCTATTACTATTAGTAATACAGGGGAGACTACTGCATATATTTCTTATGAAGTAGATTCTATTAAGATATTAGATGAAGTTTATACTAGAGATAATTATAATAGTGATGAATTAATTAATATGTTAAAAGATAAATATCCTTTTACTATTACTTTTGATGTAATAAATCAGGAGATAACTACAGGAAGTGAAGGTAGTTTTAATGTTAAATTAGTTTGGCCTTATGAATCAGGTGATGATGAAGCGGATACTTATTGGGGTAGAAAGTCTTATGAGTTTATGGAAAATAATAAAGATGAGAAAAGTGTTAGTATTGTAGTTAAGATAAAAGCTAGTCAAAATAGGGAATAAATACTTGTAAAAATATATGAAATTATGATAATATTAAGTTAACAAAATAGTAAGAAAGAAGGTAAAAGTATGGGGACTTATGTCAAGAAAGTGGACACATTTTAGAGGGGGTTTTTATAAATTTAGACTGTTTTCGAACT